>CAZKCB010000147.1:0-5747 GCA_964550965.1 uncultured Oscillospiraceae bacterium | reverse complement strand
TGCATATATGGTTTATAATGATATGCTTCCCGAAGGATTTTTTGAAGACAAGATCGTTTTGTTCGGGCCATACAGTCTGGGCATGCAGGACGAATATCCAACGACCATCAGCAAGGACGAAAAAATGTTTGGGATCGAGATCCATGCAAACATAATCCAGAATCTGATGAACAACAGCTTCAAGAAGGATTTGCCGGGGTATGTCGATCTGATATTGATCCTTTTGACCGGAGTTCTCGTTTTCCTCGTATCCCGAAAAACAAAACCGGCACTTTCATTGATCATCAATGTGTCGATGATCGCCGCCTATCTTGTGGCCGGAAAATACCTTTATTCCAGAGGTTTGGTATTTGAAGTCGTATATCCGCTCATTACGATCCTCGCACTTTATATTGTGACGATCGTTTATAATTATATTGAACAGACGCTCGAAAGGAAACGCATTACAGGCATCTTCGGAAAATATGTTGCGCCTCAGATCGTCGATAAAATCCTGGCAGATGGTGAAGAAAGTCTTAAACTTGGAGGCACAAGAAAATACATATCGGTGTTATTTGTCGATATCAGAGGATTTACTCCTCTGTCCGAAAAAGTGGAACCTGAGGAAGTAGTCGAGATCCTGAATGAGTATCTGGACTTGTGTGCCAAAGCGATCTTCCACAACGGCGGAACCTTGGATAAATTTATCGGAGATGCCACAATGGCTATCTATAATGCCCCGCTTGACCTTGAAGACCACGCCTTTTGCGCTATAAAAACGGCTTGGGAAATGAAGCAGGGCGCAGAGCCCCTTATGAAAAGGCTTCAGGATAAATATGAACAGACGGTTCAGTTTGGAATAGGTATCAACACGGGATATGCAATCGTCGGGAACATCGGATCTAACGAAAGAATGGATTATACCGCGATCGGCGATACCGTCAACACTTCGGCAAGGCTTGAAAGCAATGCCAAAGCTGGCCAGATATTGATCAGCAAAGAGACATATGAACTTGTAAAAGATAAAATTACCGCAACTTCCCTTGGCGGGTTGAAAGTAAAAGGGAAAGAAGACGAAATCGAAGCTTATCAAGTAGATGGAATCAAAATCTGACATAAAAGAAAGAACTATAGCGAGGAGAAAAAAATGAAACGAATAGCTCAAATGGTGATCTGCATTCTTCTGATCGCATCCGGCTTTATGCCTGGAACCTATTATTATGCTGGGGCAAAAGAGCGGACTGCTGTAGTAACCGATTTTTCGGGCA
The DNA here is from genome assembly GCA_964550965.1 of uncultured Oscillospiraceae bacterium. Classification (GTDB taxonomy): domain Bacteria; phylum Bacillota; class Clostridia; order Peptostreptococcales; family Anaerovoracaceae; genus STD2-154. The sequence goes on along the minus strand of CAZKCB010000147.1, from coordinate 4,500 downwards.
GCGTGGAGATCATGAAATCAGGAAGTGAAAAAGTCTTTGACGCCAAGAAAAAGATGAAATTAAAGCATGGAGACAGGATCATAACCGGTAAGGAATCATGGATCACACTTGATGTAGACGGTGATAAAGAAGTAAAAATTGGTGCAAAATCTTATATTGCGTTGGAAGAACTTACCTATGAAGACGATGGTGAAAAGACCAGCATCAAGGTATTTAAAGGTAATTTGATGACCAACATAAAAAAGAAATTGGACAAAGAGGATGAGTTTGACGTAAAAACACCTAATGCTGTAATGGGCGCAAGGGGAACCAAATTTCTTGTTTCTTACGAAGAAGGAGATTCCCAGTCTGCAGACAGTGACAACAAATCCAAGCTGACAGTAATCGAAGGGATCGTACAGGCTGTCGCAAGAGCTACCGTGAAGGTCAAAGATGAAAGTGGTGCTCTTGTTGAGAAACAATTGACGATTGCCGTTGCCGTTGAAGAAGGCGAAGACATTGAACTTGTAATCGAGAAAATCCAAAAAGAGTTGCAAAGCATAGCAGATGAAGTCCAGGCAATGGACGAACAAGGGGAAGTCAACCTTGCTGAAATAAAAAAAGTCATTGAAACTAAAATTTCGAATGAAGACATGGATTCTATGAATGTCAAAGAACTCAATTTTGATGAGTTGAATGCTTTTGCCATTGAATCTATCATGAACGAACTCAAAAATGAGGAGCAGACCGATGAAAGCAAACAACTGCTGGATCATCTGAAAAACGTGTTGGACAGCGCAAAAAAGAAAGAGAGCCAGGAAGAGCAAAAACAAGAAACCCTGATCAATCAGGTAATCAGTAAAACGAATGTCGAATATACTCCTAAGACAGGATCCTCAAATCCGCCCCCGAGCATAACTTCTTCGGCTGTTGCGCTCGAGTCTGCCCGAACCATTGATTCGGATAAGGATGGGATCATAGATAAGATCCGACTGACTTTTTCAGACAATATTGATCATAACAGCTTAGTTATGAATGGAATCACCCTTACACCACAGAATGATATGGTTATTGGTTCTATTACGAATGCATATGTAAATGCCGAAGACTCTAAAATCATAGACCTTGCTGTTTCGGAAACTGCCAACCAATCGGCACTGCCTTATAATACCGGATCGACTGCAAAGATCACGATACCGGCAGCGGCTTTCCGCTGCAATAGTTTAAACTATGCGGGAGTATCAAACTATACCGTTGCCGACGGAGCCAGCCCCGTCTTGCTTCGTTGGAATATGGATTTCAACAGTGCAGAAAAAAAAGTCGGGCTTGTGTTCTCTGAATACATAAATAGATATAGCGATATCGATACTGCAAAAATCTTTGTTACAGACCATGAGCTTAAGAGCCCGATTGCACTTGGGAACAGTGCAGGGACTGGAAATACTGGTAACCACGGTTCGTTTGTAACTGAAATCGTGTTTTCTTCGGCTGCAACGCCGGCAAGCATAATTGCCTTTGAACCTTCGCAGAACATTTACTGCTTGAAGTTAGAAGCCAATGCGTTTAAAGATGAGGCAGATAATATGGGGAGCCTGTATTTGATGGACAGTCTATTGAATTGCAGCCCTTTCACCGCAGACATCACCAAACCTACAATAACATCGGTAGCAACGGTCAGCTCTTCTGCTGTGCTTTTTACCTTCAGCGAATTTATGAATGCACAGGGTATGACGTTTAGTCCGGCCGGAGGGATAGCAATCCTTGACGGGGTGATGACCGGCGGGGGCCTACAGATTCAGCTTGGCATAGCCAACCTGACCAGCGGTGCGGCAATAACCGTGGCAGGTGGCCACGATTTAAGCGACAACAGTTTGGAAGGAGAAACCTATATTTATAATGGCAGCGCATGGACAAAAATCGTACCTTTCAAATTGAACTCAGCTGAAACATATGGAGATGTGCCTCATCCCGGGGTTGTCACAGGAATTTTGTTAACCTTCAATAAAGCAGTTTGCACGCAAAACTTCAACGCACAGACGATCATAAGTAGCGGCGCTATCACTATTCCGCAAGACCAGTTCTTGGGGTCCATCAACTCTATCAGTGTAGAGGGGAATAAGGTATATTTAAACCTGGATCCGTCCCAAGAAATTTATAACTCGGGAATTACGGGCAGTAGTATTTTTATCGCGGCGAATACCTTCGAGAGCGGTAATGGCGACAAAAATCAGGAGACCAATAAAAACCTTACGGATGGGACGGCCCCAAGCTTTACGCTGAGTGAAGACCATGACTTTAACAACACACATAATGTTCGAATCAACTTCAGCGAGTCCATGAATTCAGATACGATAAACTCTGATACGGTCATTTCACATGATCCCGAGGCGCCAGTCTATTCCGTTCTGCCGATCGGCTCCGGAAATATGACCTTTGAAATCATACTGAGCGCTAGTGCATCAGATGGGGATGAAATTGAATTCCGAACAGGAATCCAAGACAGTAACGGTAACCCGCTGCATATTACAAAAGTAATCGTTTTAAACACTGATGGTTTTTGGCAACCCAAGAATTAGTAAAAGAAAAGGCGGCAAGACATGAATCGTTTCAAAAAAATAGCAGCATGTATGATGCTTGTTTTAATAGGATCTACAATCACGAGCTTTGCCTCTGACGAAGTCTCCAACTATGCGGGCAAAGGGGAACCTTCTTATAAGGATGGTACTCTTTCAGAAAGCCTGTTTAATCAACCTTATGGTCTGTTTATTGACAGTGAAGGAAGCATACTTGTTGCGGATGCCTATAATAACAGGATCAGAAAAATCAGCAAGAACCAAGTCAGCACCCTGGCCGGAACTTCCGAAGCCAATGATCTTCTCGGATTCCCTTTGGGAGCATTAAAAGATGGGACGGCGGCGACCTCGTATTTCAATAAACCCAGAGATCTTGTAATGAACTCTGCCGGAGATATCTTTGTTTCGGATACTGCCAATCATGTGATCAGAAAAATCAGCAAAGGCACAGTATCGACTTTTGCAGGAAAAAATACCCCGGGAAACAAGGATGGAAAAGGCAGCGCGGCACTCTTCAATATGCCATCCGGGATAGCCATAGATAAGGCAGATAATATTTATGTAGCGGATACGATGAACAATGCGATACGGATCATTGACAAGACGGGAACCGTTTCGACCATGAAGCTTGTATCTGATCACAAGGCTTATGACTACAGCATTTTGAATGAGCCAGGTGATCTTGCCTTTGATTCGAATAACATCTTATATATCGCTGACAGCGGCAACCAAATGATAAAAAAGGTAGTTGACGGCAAAATATCGCTCATTGCCGGTGCCGTCGGAAAAACAGATGAATTTGGCTACAATGAAAGCGGCTTTTTAAATGGCGCTGTGAATAAAGCAAAGTTCAATTTTCCCAAGGGAATTTGCGTTTTGGACAACGGGTTGATTTTTGTCGCAGATACCTGGAATCATTCGATCAGAGTGATCAAACCAGATCATACCGTTGCGACCCTCTCCGGAAATGCAAAGGCAGAAAATATCGTTGGAACTTTTGCCGAGAGCAGTTTTAATGCCCCGAGTGCGCTGGCTTATTCAGAGGGTTGTTTGTATGTTTCAGATATGTGGAATAACTGCATCAAGCGGATAAATCTGGAGTATGGAAATAAGGCATTTGATTTAAGCCCTGAGTTTGCATCAAAGAATATCGACTTCTTCAAAAGAAACAAATCCATTGTCAATGTTGCAATCGACGGCAAACTGCTTGACTTCAAAGATGTAACGACTGCGAACATTGGCGGGAAAACATACTTCCCGATCAGGCTGCTTGCCGAAAAAGCAGGTGCAAAAGTCGATTATGTCAGTTCTGCAAGAGTTGTGAAAATAAGCTACAAAGGCAAAACAATAAGCTATTCGTTAGATGGGGATGACATCAAAGTCGTAAAACAGCGCTCTTTGATCCATATTCGTTCACTGGCAAGCGACTTGGGCCTTTTTGTGACCTGGAATGCTCAATATAATACTGTGATATTGACAAGATAGTAGAGGAAAATCATGAATGTAGAATTTTTATTGGTTTTTATATTTGCACATATTCTTGGCGATTTTGTGTTCCAGACTAATAAAATAGCAAAAATGAAAGCCCAGGGAGCCAAAGGGATCCTTTTTCATTGTCTGATCGTATTGGTTCCGCAGGTGTTATTGTTATCGATATTTGGCATGAAAGGTATCATGGCCGGCTTTATCAGCGCGGTACTGCATTTTGCGATTGACTATGGGAAATTAGCCATAGGAAAATATTTTAAAAAATTGTCTTTATTATATTTTGTGATAGACCAAGCCTTGCACGTGCTGGTAATGATTGTTCTCGATTGTTTGTTGAAGCCGGATGCATTGCTGGATGGCAATCTCGTTTTATATTTGAAGTATTTGATTTTTTGCATCTTTGCTACTTTTGTAACAACAATAATGGGGAAGATGCTATTGCGTGATTTCTTTGAGGAAG
>CAZKCB010000146.1:0-5784 GCA_964550965.1 uncultured Oscillospiraceae bacterium | reverse complement strand
GCAGGTATCCGTGCTTTGGAATGTTATGTTTTGGCCACTTTCGAGCAGCGCCATATATTCTTTGCGTTCGAGACCGCCTATGCTTTCTGTGTTTTTGATCAGATGATCTAATTGCGTACCGCATAATTCGCTTTCTGAATAACCGAAAACCTGACTTGATGCGGAATTGGAAGCCAGTATCTTTCCGTCCGAAGAACACACAATAATCGGCTCTCCTGCGGTGTCAAAGATCGCACGATGCTTCTCTTCACTGTTGGCAAGGGCCTTTAAAATGTTGTTTCCTGAAATGTATGCTACGGCGATGCCGCAAAGCAACATGAATAAAAGAATGGCAGCAATAACAGCCATGATATAATAGATATCTTTCTTCACAATATTTTGTGAGACACCCACAAACCACATTCCGATGACCTCTCCACTGGAATCACGGATCGGGCGATAGTAAGTCGTATGTTCCTTTCCCAGAACCGTTGTTTCACCGAGAAAAATAGTTCCTTCTTTTAAGACAGTCTCAATGACTTCGGGAGCAGCTCTTGTATGAATCAAACGAGTTCCCTCTTCGTCGGTAATGGTCGTTGCGATCCTGGTATCATATAAGAAAATAGTAACATGGCTTTCTGTTATTTTGCTTATTTCATCAACGATGGCTTCGTTGTTATTGAGCAGAGTATTTCCTTTATAAAGTTCGCGGCCTTTTCTTTCCCAATTTCCCGGATAGTTTTTGTCCATGACGGAATAACCCAATTCCCCTTTGGCTTCAAGGTAGTCGCATAAATCCTTTTCAACCATATAGGAAATTCCTGCGTACCCAAATAAAAAAATACACAGTGAAAAGAAAAGAAGCACTATAGAAAAGGAACCGATTATTTGTCTGTTTATTTTCATCAATAGCTCACCCCGACGTTATTCGTAAACCCAATAAAGTATATCATTATAATCTACCCATGTAGTGTACTTTTAAAATATTTCGCAGGATATTTTGAATCTATCTTCTTACTTTCGACAAAACTTAAAGAAATCTTAACTATTTTGCCCCTTGGTTTTTAAGAAAACATTCTTTACAATGGTAACAACAGGAAGAAAAAAGAATGCCTGCAAGTAATCGGAAGGGTGACAACATGTATAACATACTGATTTGTGATGACGAAAGAGATATCGTATCCGCGCTCAAGATCTATCTGGCGGCAGAAGGCTACTGCACTTTTGAGGCATACAACGGCCGAGAAGCCTTGGAGCTTATTTCGAAGACTGAGATACACTTGATCCTTATGGACATCATGATGCCTGAGCTGGATGGTATTACGGCAACCGCAAGACTCAGAGAATCCTATAATATTCCCGTCATTCTTTTGACCGCTAAGGGTGAAGATACCGACAAAGTCCTAGGGCTTAACATCGGTGCGGATGACTATGTCACAAAGCCCTTCAATCCGGTTGAAGTTTTAGCTCGTGTCAAGGCGCAGCTACGTCGTTATACGAATCTGGGAGGTATGAGCAAAACAGAAACTTGCCTTGCTATCGGAGGTATCGAAATGGAAGACCGTGAGAAAAAAGTGACCTGTGACGGAGAACTGATTTCGCTTACGCCCACAGAATATGAAATTTTAAAACTTTTGATGGAACATCCCGGTGAGGTTTTTTCTTCTGCAAAAATATATGGACTTGTATGGGATGATCCGCTCTGCGGAGATACTGGCACGGTTGCAGTACATATCAGACATTTGCGTGAAAAACTCGAAATCGACCCTGCAGATCCGCGCTATCTGAAAGTCGTCTGGGGACAAGGCTATAAAATGGAACGAGGTGAAAAACAATGCAAAAATTAAAGCAAAGTCTTGCTGCGAAAACGGCGGCGATCCTCCTCTTTATCCTCTTTTTTACGGCAACGGCCTGCGGGGCTCTTGGGGGCGCGTATATGGCGAGTGAAGGTTATTATGAAAAAGGAGTCAACTTCTATGATTCCGAGCTTTGCCGCCAGACGACCAAGGAATATGCCGACAAGCTTTATTACGAATATTTTCAGACCGCAGAAAGTTCTCTCTATAATGCAGAAGATGCATTCACGCATGAGCAGGCAAAAGAAGAACTCTTTAAGATAAACAAAAACTTCTTTTTTACACTCGTTGGCGAAGATGGGAATACTTTGATCTCCTATTACGAGACGCAGCATTATGGGGCGCAATACACCTTTGAGTACGGCTATTATGGTGAAATTAGACTAAATGCCTATGTAAAAGATCCTCTGCTGAACGGAGATAATTATTATCAGACCTATGAACTTTTCAACACGCTTTGCTCGATCCGCTATCCTTTGATCGCTGGGGTCTCAGTATGCGCACTTATTTCACTGCTGCTGTTCCTTTTCTTAATGAGCGCGGCCGGCCATAGAAAAGACAGAGAGGGGATCGTTCTAAACCCCTTCGATAAGATACCACTGGACCTTTATGCGGCAGGAGTGCTTGGCGCAGTTGTGCTTCTACTGATGGCCTATCAGCAGATCCCGTACATGCTGACCTCTTTTTCATGGATAGAGATGCTTGTGCTTTCTCTGTTGAGTATTCCGATCACGCTTCTTGGGCTTGCATCCTGTTTGACTTTTGCTGTAAGAGTCAAGGCCGGAAAGTGGTGGAAAAACACGATCACCTGGCGTGTCCTCGGGATCCTTTACAAAGCTCTTCGCGCTATAGGAAAGTCGATCAGACTTCTGACAGAAAATATATCCTTGCTTTGGAAAGCAGTTCTCGCGTTTGGAGCATACCTATTCAGCAATCTGCTGCTTGTCATTTTTCTGGTAGAATCTTACTATGAGGCGCCGGCAGTGATCCTCGGAATGCTCTTTAATTTCGCGGTGCTACTCGGGATCTGCTATGCGGTGGTGCAAATGCAGAAAATTAAAATTGCGGGTCTGAAAATTGCCGGGGGCGATCTCAACTGGAAGATCAACACGGAAAAGATGCTGCCTGATATCCGAACTCATGCCGAAAATTTGAACAATATCAGTGAAGGCATGGCAAAAGCCGTAGAGGAGCGATTAAAGAGCGAACGGATGAAGACGGAACTCATTACAAACGTTTCACACGATATCAAAACGCCGCTTACTTCCATCATCAATTATGTGGATCTTTTGAAAAAAGAGCCAATGGAAAGTCCTGAGGCAAAAGGCTATATCGAAATATTGGAACGACAGGCAGCAAGACTCAAAAAGCTTACGGAGGATCTGGTAGAAGCTTCGAAAGCATCGACCGGAAACATCCAGATGAATCTCGAGCAAAGCAACCTGGTTGAACTTTTAAATCAATCCGTCGGGGAATACAAGGAACGCTTCGACTCGGGCAATCTTGAAATCGTAATTGCGCTGCCGCAAACAGAAACCAACGTTCTGGCAGATGGAAAACTTCTATGGAGAATCTTTGATAATCTCTTAAATAACATTGTGAAGTATTCGCAGCCTGCAACAAGAGTGTATATAGATATTTCTGCGGAGGGAGGAATGGTAACGGCAACGCTGCGAAACATTTCAAGATATCCGCTCAACATAAAAGCGGATGATCTGATGGAACGCTTTGTCCGAGGAGACAGTTCGCGTACGACTGAGGGAAGCGGTTTGGGTCTCTCGATTGCCAAAAGCCTGACGGAACTTCAGAAAGGAAAATTCGACATAGCAGTCGATGGCGATCTTTTCAAAGCCTTTATCAGCTTTCCCGCAATCACTTGATGGATTCGTTTTAGGGGAAACGTTCCATTGTTTTCAAAAGGGGTTTTTATGAATACGAAAAAGCGGAAACGATACCGCTGGCGGCCGCAGAGGACGGCGCTAGCCCTGCTTTTTATGCTCGCTCTGCTTTTTACGATCCAACAGGGGACGGATCGTATTCCGGAAATGGCAGAGAAGGGCATAGCGCAGGTCAAGAGCTTGTTCCTTTCTTCTGTAGACGCAGCGGCCGAAGCGCCTGCAGAAGAAATGCTGTTACCGGAGGAGCTGGCAAGCAGAAATGCGATACTTGTTCGTTTGGACGATGAGAAGGTACTTCTCGAAAAAAAATCAGAAGAAAGGATCTATCCGGCGTCGCTTACAAAAATAATGACGGTTCTTGTTGCGGTGGAAGAGATCGATGATCTGGGGGATTGCATTGAATTGCCGGAGGATATCTTTCCGGAGCTCTATGCCTCGAATGCTTCGCTGGCCGGGTTTGAACCGGGGGAAGAGGTCAGTGCAAAAGATCTTTTGTACGGCTCTCTTTTGCCGTCTGGTGCAGAAGCTTCGATCGGACTTGCTATTTTGACGGCAGGGTCAGAAGAGAATTTTGTGGAATTGATGAATGAAAAAGCGAAAATGCTCGGAATGGATGATACCAGATTTGCAAATGCTACGGGATTGCATGATGATCAGCATTATACGACGGCAGCAGATTTAGTCTTGCTTCTTTGCGCGGCACTTGAAAATGAAGCGTTTCGGGAAGTTTTCACGGCGAAAAGTCATTGCACAAAGGGAAGCGGCTGCCACCCCGAAGGCATGACCTTTTACAGCACGATGTTTTCAAAAATGGAGCAGGATTCTTTTGAGGGAGGAAAGATCCTCGGCGGGAAAACCGGATACACGAAAGAGGCCGGTCTCTGCCTTGCGAGCCTCGCGGAAAAAAACGGAGAGGAATATATCCTGATTACAGCCGGGGCGCCCGGCGACCATGATACGCAGCAATATAACATTTTGGATTCGCTGCTCGTGTATGATGAAATTTGAAATCTCCAAAAAAGAGTTGACAAGTATGAGTACGCAGTTTAGAATACAAAGAAATAAACCGCTGAACAAGAAAAGTAAGCATGAAACTGATTCTACAGAGAGCCGCGTTAGATGAGATTGCGGTGGATACAGGCATTGCTGAATGGTCTTGTGAGGGCGGCTGCGAAATCCATAAATCGATTGGAGAGTAGTGGCTGACGGGAACTCCGCCCGTTATCAAGGGAGCGTGCATGTTGGTGTATGGAATGAGTGGGTCTTTTGACCAATCAGGGTGGTATCGCAGGAGAATAAATACTCTTGTCCCTAAGTATAGGGGCAGGGGTTTTTTTATTAAGTAAAATCATGCGTGCATGAGAGAAAGGAGAAAAGAAATGGCTAATATCCCTTACAAAACATATCTTACAGAACAGGAGACTCCGAAGCAATGGTACAACGTTCGGGCTGATATGAAGGAACAGCATGATCCTCTTCTCAACCCGGGCACGCTTGAGCCCTTGGCTGCAGAAGATCTTTATCCGGTATTCTGCGAAAAGCTTTGCCAGATGGAAGTTGATCAGACGACGAGATATTTTGATATTCCGGAGGAGGTTCAAAACTATTATAAGACGTTTCGCCCCTCTCCGCTCGTCAGAGCCTATAATCTTGAGAAGGCACTTGATACACCCGCAAAGATATACTTCAAATTTGAAGGAAACAATACTTCCGGAAGCCATAAACTCAATGCTGCGGCTGCGATGGCGTATTATGCCAAGGAGCAAGGCCTCACTTCGCTGACAACAGAGACCGGAGCAGGACAATGGGGGACAGCACTCTCTATGGCGTGTGCGTTTTTCGGACTGGATCTCTTAGTCTACATGGTCAAAGTTTCTTATGAACAAAAACCTTTCCGCAAGGCTGTTATGGAAACGTTTGGCGCATCGATCATTCCAAGTCCCTCGAATACGACGGAAGTCGGGAGGGCGATCCTTGCCAAGAACCCGAATACCGGAGGAAGCCTTGGCTGTGCGATTTCTGAAGCGGTCGAGAAGTCGATGTCAGATGAC
>CAZKCB010000145.1:0-5801 GCA_964550965.1 uncultured Oscillospiraceae bacterium | reverse complement strand
TGTAGAACGCGTATTTTTGAGATGTTGCGTCCTCTTCGTGGCTCGAATTGAAGCGAACCATCAAAAGAGAAAAGACATACTTTCCCTTTCTGGCTTTGTATATTTCAGCTTCTAAAAAGTTTTTCAAGTTGAACTTCAAAACAGTCAATTCGGTCAAAGTCTCGATATTGATGTATTTTAAAATTTTCTCTTTTAAATATTCATCTTCAAAGGGCTTAAGAATGTAATCCGCAGCACCTTCCAAAAGGCATCTTGTGATCACGTTTTTTTTGCTGACAGAGGTCAGGATGATTACCGGTATGCTGCTCCTCTTTTTTTTCACAAACTGGATCAGATCGATCCCATCAAAATCATTATCAGGATCAAGTTCTATTTCAGAAATGATCAGATCGACATCATAATTTTTGTCAGATAATATTCGCAGGACTTCTTCGCGATTGAAGGCCTCATATATTTTTATCTCATGGTTGGATAAAATATCTCTGATCCTGCTTTTCACGATAGTGTTCTGCTCGACTAATATAATAACGGGAATATTTTCCATATCATAACCTCCGGGTTACTCCATTTGGTTCTATATTTTTCAAAAGCCCAAAACAGACTTTTTAGGGCTTCTTAGTATTGAAAAGTGTACCATAATATAATATCCTTTATTGATTTTTTTAATCTTACAAATACAGATACACCTTGATATTATTTAAAACTATTGTTTTTTTTCAATACATTGTTCTTAATTTTAAGTATAATAGAGGCAGAGTATAAATGTCCATTGCTATTTCACTCGTTCCTATTGAACAAAGCGCTGGACCACCACTAAAAAAATACTGTGAGGAGAACGATCGATGTTAAAAAAGAAACCGCTTATATTCGTGATTCTGTTATTGCTTGTATTGACAGGCTGTGGAAAACAAGGTGCACCTGCGCCGGTGCCGGTGCCGACTCCTGACGAGAATGCAGGCGCAGCCGAAACAAAAGCCTTCGAAGAGCTATGGGCAGAGGCTCCGGACGGTACAATCGCCATTTTGATCAATTTCCCCTCGGAGAAGCAGCTTTCTGATTTTCCCGCAACAGAAACACTGGTACTTGAAAATACAGAAGAGCGATTGCTTTTGATCCCTTCAGAAGATTTGGAGTCTTTTACTATTTCAGAAATGGAATTTGTCAATGACGAGTTTATACCAAAAGAAACAGTTTATGAAAACCTTGATCCGGAAAAAAACTTCGTTTTGGATCTTACTGCAATGCGACCTGAAGGAGGACCTCACTTCCTGATTTCTCTGAAAGGCCCGACTATATCGACCGATTATTACCTCACTTATAATGGAAAAGACGGAACAGCAAATATCGAGTATGTTTTAGATATGTAAGCAAATAATTTAAGACCATATGAGAGACCCCGGAAAATCCTCCGGGGTCTCTTTTCTTTTTTTTATTTACAGATATCGACAGAAGCCGACGTCCCAAGGCGATCCGCACCGGCATCGATCATTTCGATTGCCTTGGCCTTGTCTCTAATGCCTCCGGACGCTTTCACAAACATCGCATCACCGACTGCTTCGCGCATCATGACGACGTGTCGAATGCTTGCTCCCGCAGTTGAAAATCCGGTAGATGTTTTAACGAAAGCCGCTCCGGCTTCCATGGAAAGCCGGCACGCCGTAAGGATCTCCTGATCCGTAAGCAAACAGGTTTCAAGGATGACTTTGACTATCGCGCCGCCCTGTTTGGCAGCTTCCACCACTTGTTTGATATCGGAAAGCACATAATCGAGGCGGCCTTCCTTGAGCGCACCGACCGAGAGCACCATATCGATCTCGTCTGCACCCTCGGACACTGCAATCTTTGTTTCTGCCACCTTTGCTGCCGTGTGGCTGGCACCAAGCGGAAACCCGATCACCGAAGCAACCTTGACAGCAGTACCCTCAAGTTCTTTTTTCGCCAGAGAAACATAACAGGAATTTACACAAACCGCAAAGAAACCGAACTGGCGAGCCTCCGCACAAAGTTTTTTGATATCCGCTTCCTGTGCTTCAGCTTTCAGCAACGTGTGGTCGATGTATTGATTCATTTGCTTCATGTTACTATTATAACCTCCTGACTTTTCCGATATCGTTAATTAAAAAACAGAGGGGGCGGCAAGCCGTCCCCTCTCATTTCGTTTAAATAATGATCTCTCCGAGATCGTTGTTGGAAAGGCCTGCGGCGTTTCCTTCATCGGTATCAAGATGGATCTCACGTTCATGCCCTTCGCCTGAACGAACGAGTACGTTATCGAACACAAGACCTCTTTCGCCCGCAAAGCGGATGCTGACCAGTTGCTTGTCGGCAACGCCTGCTTCTTTCGCCTGATCAGGAGAAAGATGTACGTGGCGGAGAGCAATGATAACGCCCTTGGCAATTTCGACTTCACCGGCAGGTCCAACCAGCTTTACGCCCGGTGTACCATCTAATTTTCCGGATTCTTTGACCGGAGCAGAAATGCCGATCGATCTGGCATCTGTCATAGCGAGTTCAACCTGTGTTTCGGGACGAACAGGTCCCAGTACACGAATGCCCTTCAATGTACCTTTAGGTCCTACGATATCGACCTTCTCTTCGCTTGCAAACTGTCCCGGCTGCTTGAGCGCTTTGGTCGGAGTCAACTCATGACCCTTTCCGAAAAGTACTTCGAGATCTGCTGCTGAAAGATGCAGATGTTTGTTTGATAATCCAACTTCTACTTGATAAGACATAATTAACTCCTCCATGCATATGATGTTAACGCTATTCTTTGGTTACCTCTTCGAGATAACTAATATAGGGCAGGTTTCGATACATCTGATTGTAATCGAGGCCATAACCGACAATAAATTTGTTTTCCACTTCAAAGCCGATGTAATCTGCTTTGATATCTGCAGCGCGGCGCTCCGGCTTATCAAGCAGTGTACATATTTTGAGGCTTTTGGGGTTTCTGGCAAGAAGATAATCCTTCAAATACTTCAGGGTCAGACCGGAATCGATGATGTCCTCAACGATCAGAAGGTTTTCACCTTCAATATTGGAATCAAGATCCTTCAGGATCCGAACGACACCGGTGCTTGAAGTCGAAGCACCATAGCTGGATACAGCCATAAAATCGATCTTCGTATCCACATTGAATTCGCGGATCAGATCACTCATGAACAGCACGGCGCCTTTTAGGACACAAATGGCAAAAATCGTTTCTCCCTTGTAATCGTGGGAGATTTCTGCACCTAATTCGATGACTCGCTGCTGAAGCTCCTCTTTCCCGATCATTACTTCTCCAAATTGGTACTTCTTCATCGTTCTATTTCATCCCTCGTTTTCTTTCTTTGTCGTCTCCTCTGAGGATTTTTCTTTCACCTCAAAGTTTACATCATCTATGATCTTTTTTCCACGAAATCTTTCTTCGGGTTTGACTTCTTTTTCTCCGAGCCAGTAACGATCGAGTTCATCCCGAAGATAAAAAATAATGAAACTCCATAACACTACATCGTCTATGATTCCAAAGAGCAAAACCGGCTCAGGGACCAAGTCGATCGGAGAAAGCAAATATACAGTGCCGAGGATTATCAGGATTTTTTTGCGGAGCGGAACCGCCCGGTCTTTCAAAAAAGACGGTATCGCGCGAATCCTCTTTAATAAAACCCGCCAAAACAAGTACTGCATTTTACTCCTCCAGCAAACGCAAGAGCTCAGCCTCCATTTCCTTTGTGCCTGTTTTCTTTAAAGCGGAAACAGGTATCAGGATATCCTCATCGGTAAGAGACAATTCTCTGCGTATCATGGCAAGATTCTTTATCATTTCATTCTTTGAAAGCTTATCGGCCTTTGTCGCAACGACAAACCCGCCATAGCCGTAATGCCTCGACCATTCATACATGATTTTATCTTGTTCTGTAGGCGCATGACGAATGTCCACAAGCTGCACGACTTTGATCAGATTTGGCCGATCCTGCAGATATTCTTCGATCATTTCACCCCAGTTCGAGCTGATCGATCTTGACACCTTTGCATAACCATATCCCGGAAGATCTACGATACGAAATTCTCCATTGATCTGGTAAAAATTCAGAGTCCTTGTTTTTCCGGGGCTGCCGCTCGTCCGCGCGATCTTGCGGTTGAGCAGCAAATTGATCAGTGATGATTTTCCAACATTGGAACGACCCGCAAAAGCAAGTTCCTTCATAGCGTCATTCGGGTACTGAGCCTTCTTTGCCGCAACAGCGGCGAGCTCAGCCGACTTTATGATCATTGCTTCACCAGCGCTTCCTCTAATACTTGATCGATATTGTCGATCAGAACAAATTCTATTTTTTTACGGACATTTGCCGGGATCTCATCGATATCTACTTCATTTTCTCTCGGAAGCAAAACCTTTTTGATCCCTGCCCGATGTGCTGCAAGTACTTTTTCGCGGATGCCGCCCACAGGCAACACCTTGCCCCGAAGTGTGATTTCTCCTGTCATTGCAATATCTTTTCTCACAGGATATCCGGTCAGTGCCGAAACTACCGAAGTACACATCGTGACACCCGCAGAAGGGCCATCCTTTGGAGTGGCACCTTCCGGCACGTGGATATGCAGGTCACACTCTTTATAAAAGACCTCGGAAATATTCAGCGCTTTCGCTCTTGAACGAATATAGCTGACCGCTGCTTTCGCTGATTCCTGCATGACATCTCCAAGCTGCCCCGTAAGAGAAAGGCTTCCGGTGCCTGGCACTACAGTCGTTTCAATGTAAAGAGTATCTCCGCCGACGGCAGTCCAAGCAAGACCGGTAGCTACTCCGACCTCGTTTTCACCCTCGACGATATCATAATGAAAACGCTTTTTGCCCAGGAATTTTTCGATGTTGGCAGCAGAAATATTGATCAGCTGCTTTTTCTCCTCGACTACCTGACGCGCGGCTTTTCTGCAGATGTTCGCAATTTCTCTTTCCAAATTACGAACCCCGGATTCTCTTGTATAATTGTTTATGATCGTCCGAACAGCGCCCTCTGAAATCGTGAGATTTTCTTCGACGAGTCCATGCTCTTTGAGCTTTTTCGGAATCAGATATTTTTCAGCAATATTCACTTTTTCTTCTTCCGTATACCCCATGACCTGAATGACTTCCATTCTGTCAAGCAAGGGTCTTGGAATGGTATCGGTCGTATTTGCAGTCGTGATGAACATGACCTTCGAAAGGTCAAAGGGAATTTCAAGATAATGATCTGTGAATTCCTTGTTCTGCTCCGGATCCAGTACTTCAAGCAAGGCCGAAGCAGGATCCCCGCGGAAGTCCGCACCGATCTTATCCACTTCATCAAACAAGAATACAGGATTCCTTGTCCCGCCGTCCTTGATCGCAGAGATGATGCGCCCGGGGATGGCTCCGATGTAAGTCCTTCTGTGCCCTCTGATTTCAGCCTCGTCACGTACACCGCCCAAAGACATTCTTACAAATTCGCGGTTTGTTGATCTTGCGATCGATTTTGCAATTGATGTTTTTCCGGTTCCCGGAGGGCCTACAAGACAAAGGATCGGTCCTTTCATTCCTTTGGAAAGCTGCATGACAGCCAAATACTCGAGGATCCTTTCTTTGACTTTTTCCAAGCCATAATGATCCTCGTTCAATATCTTTTCAGCGAGTGTGATATCTGTGCTTTCTTTCGAAAGCTTGTTCCATGGCAAAGCCAGGATCCATTCAACATAGGTCCTGATCCCTCCGCCTTCTGCAGAAGCAGACTGGATCTTCGAGAGTCTGTTGACTTCTTTTTCAACTTTCTTTGCCGTTGCGGCAGGAAGCTTCCGTTTTT
>CAZKCB010000144.1:0-5895 GCA_964550965.1 uncultured Oscillospiraceae bacterium | reverse complement strand
CACTTCCGATCATTGCAATCACAACCACTGCGGGCACAGGCTCAGAAGTAGATTCATGGGGAGTTATCAGCAATGAAGAAACGCAGGAAAAAATGGGATTTGGCGGGATCGATGAACTGTTCCCGGTTTTGGCGATCGTTGACCCGGAGCTGATGTGCACGGTTTCACCTTTGCTTACGGCTTATCAAGGCTTTGATGCCTTGTTTCACAGCATCGAAGGTTATATATCAAGCATGTCGAATCTGATGGGCGATATGTATGCCTTGACCGCAATTGAAAATGTTGCAGGAAATCTTGCAAGGGCTGTAAAGAACGGGAATGATATCGATGCCCGTGAAAAAGTAGCGTTCGCGAATACCCTTGCAGGTGTAGTAATGTCCGTAAGCACTTGCACCAGCCAACATTCGCTGGAACATGCAATGTCTGCGTATCATCAGGAATTGCCGCACGGAGCCGGCCTTATTATGATCAGCAAAGCCTATTTTACCCACTTTGTTGAGCAGCATGTCTGTGATGAACGTTTCGTTCGCATGGCAAAGGCCATGGGTAGCGAAAATGCAAAGGAACCAGAGGATTTTATTACTGCCTTGAGCAAACTCCAAGAGGATTGCGGGGTAGCTGATTTGAAGATGTCTGATTACGGAATCAAGGCTGACGAGTTCGAAAGTATGGAGGAAAAAGCAAGAGCCACGATGAGCGGTCTGTTTCACTGCGACCGTAGTCCACTCAGCCATGAAGACTGCATTGCGATCTATAAAAAATCCTATCGATAGTGGACAAGACGGAAGTATAATATGTTTATAGCAAAGAGATCTATGGTATACCACTAGTTGAAATGCTTGTTGTTACGGAAGGAGAAAGTAAAATGGACGAAAACGTTAGAATTCCTTTGATTGGCGAAGAGGCACCGGAATTCAGAGCAATCACTACGACTGGGAAAATTGAATTCCCCAAAGATTTTAAAGGTAAATGGGTGGTTCTTTTTTCACACCCGGCGGATTTTACCCCGGTATGCACAACTGAATTCATGACATTTGCCATCATGGAAAAAGAATTTGAAGAAATAAATACAAGGCTTATCGGCCTTTCAGTAGATTCGCTTTCCAGCCATATCGCGTGGCTCAGAAAGATTCAGGAGTTAAGATGGAAAAACTATAACGGCGAGGAAGTGAAATTTCCGCTCATTGCCGATATCAGCATGAAGGTAGCGAATAAGTATGGCATGATACATCCGAGTGCAGCCACGACGCAGGCTGTAAGAGCCGTGTTTCTGATCGACCCGGACGGTATCATTCGAGCCATGTTCTATTATCCTGCTTCAACAGGAAGAAACTTCTCTGAAATAAAGCGGACTCTCCTTTCGTTGCAAAAGGCAGATAAAGAACATGTAGCCACTCCTGCTGACTGGCAGCCCGGAGATGATGTTTTGTTGCATGTGCCTGTGACGTCCGAAGAAGCGGAGGCGGTCATGAAAATGTCTGAGGCTGGAGAATGCACCGTTCTTGACTGGTTCATGTGCTTCCAAAAAGATAAAAACAAATAAACCATTTGGATACCCACTCATTGAATGATGTGGGTATTTTTTTGACCTTTATTTTGTCAAAAAACCATCCGCTTGTCTATAATCCATCACAAACGAGTGTTAATTTGATTACACAGGCAAAGTGCTTGTACTCAATATGAGATCAGCGATTAAAGACAGCGGGGTGAAATCAAATGAAACCAATAGTGATTATACCGGCCTTGGATCCGGATGAAAAATTGATCACGCTAGTTGAGCGCTTAGTGCAGATGGGGCTTCAAACCATTGTTGTTGATGATGGGAGCAAGAAGGAATGCCAAAAAATCTTTGAAGCATTAAAAGCAAAGGAACACTGTGATTTGTGCATTCACCCAAAAAACATGGGAAAAGGTGCGGCACTCAAGACCGGGATCCAATATGCGGCAATCAATTATCCTCGATCCTGCGGCTATGTGACCGCGGACGCTGATGGGCAGCATACTGCGGAAGACATTATGAAAGTGGCAAATGCGGTCGAGCAAAATCAGGACAGCTTTATTTTAGGCACACGGGATTTTAAAGAAAAAGGTATTCCTTTTAAAAGCTTTTGGGGAAACCGCATCACCTCGTTTGTGTATTTGCTGACCACAGGAAAACGATGCCCTGATACACAGACCGGGCTTCGGGGGATCCCAACGAAATTCAAAGCCTTTTGTTTATCTGTGCCAGGTGACAAATATGAATATGAAATGAACTTGCTGCTAGAAATGGGGAGGAAGCAGATACCCTTTGTTTCGGTGCCGATTGCGACGATCTATTTAGACAAAAACACATCTTCGCATTTCCATCCGCTGAAAGATTCTGCTATTATATATTGGAATATAATAAAATACAGTTTGTCTTCTTTGTTTTCGGCCGCAACAGATCTATCCTTATTTACGGTATTTGTCGATCTTGTTTTTGGAACGGGAAGTGCCGGGATTTTGGCCGCGACAGTGACTGCACGTTTGCTCTCGGGCAGCGTGAATTTTACAGTCAACAAATTGTGGGTTTTTCAAAGCAAACGACGCAGCACAGAAGAAGTGCTCAAGTATTTTGCTTTATTTTACTGTCAAATGATGATGAGCTCGTTCCTGGTTTCTGAATTGAGTCATTTGCCCTTACACCTGACTTTTATAAAAGTCATAGTGGATACAACATTGTTTTTTGTGAGCTACCAAATCCAGAAAAACTTTATTTTCCATGAGAAAACAGAAAGGAAGACGATCATCTGATGAAGAATTTTTTTAAAAAACCATATCGCTGGGCGGCCATTTTTTCGCTGCTTTTGATCGGGTCGTTTACCTTTGTGCTTTTGGATACTTTTGTCATCCCGAAAACACTTGTGACCGTTCAACCCGTATCTGCGGCAGAAGGGACCTCCACCGGGCAAACGACATCACAGGATCGATCGGAATCTAACGCGACGGATGCCACTTACGAGGATGAGAGCATAAAAATCACGATCGATACAGTTCGTAAATATGATTCGACGATATATGTCGCAGATATCGAGCTTTCAGATGCCGCTTATTTGAAGACGGCTTTTGCAGGAAATTCTTATGGGCGCAACATCAAAGCGACGACCTCTGAGATCGCCGAAGATCAAAATGCGATCTTTGCTGTAAACGGAGACTATTACGGATTCCGGGATGAAGGCTACGTCCTTCGCAATGGGACCTTGTATCGTGACGCTGCAGGAAACGATGAAGACCTTGTAATCGATAAAAACGGCGATTTCTCAATTATTTCTGAAAGCCAGACAAGTGTGGATTCATTAAATGTTGATGAACTTTCTCAAATATTATCTTTCGGGCCAGCGCTGGTCGAAGATGCGAAGATAATAGTTGACGGCGAAAGCGAGGTTTCAAAATCAAAAACGAGTAATCCGAGGACTGCTATCGGCCAGATTTCAGCGCTCCATTACATCGTGATCGTATCTGACGGACGAACGGAAGAGAGCGAAGGGCTTTCTCTTTTGGAACTTGCAGAAGAGTTTTCTGACAGAGGCTGTATAACCGCGTATAATCTAGATGGGGGAGGATCTTCGACCATGTACTTTAATGGAAAAATCGTCAACGATCCTACGGATGGCAGAAACATCGGAGAAAGAGAGGTGAGCGATATTGTCTATATTGGCTATTGATAACAAAAAGCAGAACAGCAGGCTTCGAAAAACAATATTGGTCTATCTTACAATCTCGTTTTTTGCAGCCGGGGTAGATAAGCTCTATTCTGTTTTCGCGCATGGCGTTGATTCGGCAGCAATGACCTGGATGTTCTTATATCCTTTGATTGCAGGTGCTCTGGTTTTCTTTTTCCTCAAGCGACTGACCCCGGAAATCAGTGATTGGAAAGGCTATAGGCTGTTTTTTAATGTTTATAATTCCGGAATCGCAATGCTTACCACCGCAGGGCTTCTAAAAGGCATCCTTGATATTGCCGGTACAGGTTCTGCTTATGTCGTTATCTTTAATATAGGAGGATGGCTCTTTCTCGCTGCAGGCTTGGTTCTCCTGGGGTTATTTGTGGGAGTTAAACGATGATCGAATATATCAATGGCATAGATCAGACGATATTGTTCTTTATTCAGGAGACCTTTCACTTTCCTGTTTTGGATAAAATAATGATTGGTGCGTCTTATTTTGGAAGCAGAGGGCTGGTTTGGATCGTGATCGCATTGCTGCTTACTGCAAACCGCAAAACAAGGTTTGTTGGATTGGTAACATTAATGGCCCTTCTTCTGAGCACCGTTATGGGAGAGGGTGTTCTGAAGCATCTGATCCAGAGGCCAAGACCTTATGCAGATTTCCCTTTTGTGCAGTTATTGATCGATAAATCAACACAATATTCTTTCCCTTCAGGGCATACCACTTCATCATTTGCAGCAGCTTATGTATTGAGCAGATATGTAAAGAAGAACGCATGGATTTTTTGGACCATAGCTGGTCTGATCGCGTTTTCAAGAGTGTATCTGTTTATGCATTACCCAACGGATATTATAGGTGGGATCTTGCTGGGTCTTGCCTGCGGGGAAGCTTGCGTTTATGTATATGAACGCAAATTTAAAAAACGAATGGATGTAACAATAAACGATTAGAAATAGAATAAAGAAAGCTGACATCGTTAGAGCAGCTCGCAATTGATCAAAAGCCCGTACGTGTGCAGTTTTGGCTACACATGTACGGGCTTTTGATACACAACTGTATGATTGCACCGTACAGTTGTGTACGCTGTTCACATACAAAGACAATGGCCGTGCAAGAAAAAACCGACTCCTGGAAAAGAAAATGCTGAAAAGGAAGGTCCATCTTTTGTGCCGCCATTTTTGTTGCATTTAAAGGAGAAACCAAACATTTTCTTTGTAATTTCAAAGATTGCAAGGAGATTTTTTCTGCGTAAGGAAATCAAAAAAAGAAGTCGATTGAGATTTTTGGCATAAGAGTTGCAAACTATTTAGCTCTTGAAGAGAGAAAAAGAAAAGAAAAGGAAAGGAAATTATTTATGCAAATTATTAAAATGCTACAAGCAATGGCTTCCGGCACGGGTATTGCCAATTTCACCTTAGGCAATATAATTATGTTGTTTTTCGGAATGTTATTTGTATGGTTTGGAATCAGAAAGAAATTCGAACCATTTCTGTTGATCCCTTTGGGGATCGGCTGTATCCTGGCGAACATACCTGGTACAGGACTTCTTGACCCGGGTGGGTTGTTATATTTCAATTATCAGGGGATAACCAATGTTGTTTATCCGCCGCTGATTTTCCTCGGAGTGGGTGCAATGACCGATTTCCGCCCGCTGATTGCGAATCCGAGTACGATTTTGCTTGGAGCAGCAGCCCATCTTGGTATTTTTATTGCGCTTGTCGGTTCGAAAATATTGGGCTTTGATATTGCTGAGGCTTGCGCGATCGGAATAATCGGAGGCGCGGACGGACCGATGGCCATTTATGTTGCTACAAAACTGGCGCCTCATCTGCTTGGGCCTGTAGCTGTTGCCGCTTATTCCTATATGGCCTTGCTTCCGCTGATCCAGCCGCCGCTTATGAGGCTCTTGGTACCAATGAAAGAAAGACAGATAGCCATGGAAAAGCTAAAACCTGTTTCCAGAAGGGCTGCCATCATTTTCCCGATCGTAATGATCTTTGTAGTTTTAATACTGCTGCCGCCGATCGCACCGCTGATTTCCTGCTTGATGCTCGGAAATTTGATAAAAGAATGTGAGGTCATGAGCCGGGTTTCTTCCACTTTAAGCGAAACCTTCTTGGATATCATCACTACCTTTATTGCTATTGCGATCGGTTCCACGATGACCGCCGCCAACTTTGCGAACGTACAGACATTACAGATCGT
>CAZKCB010000143.1:0-5899 GCA_964550965.1 uncultured Oscillospiraceae bacterium | reverse complement strand
TTAGTGCGGTTCCAAGCAAAGAGATCCAGGTAACCGTTTCGTCGAGGACCAGGGACGCAAAGAAGAACGTCACAACAGGGAACAAATGGAAATAAACAGCACAATTCACAGAATCCATAATGCCCACGGCATGCTTCCAGGCTAAAAAGCAAAGACCGGTAGCGGCCAAGCCTAAAAAGAGGATATTGAACAGAAGCGCCGGCTCCAGAAAGCGCGAAAGCCCCCACGAAAAGTCGGTAAAAGGCAAAATGGGAAGTAGAAACAGGATCCCGTAGAAGAAGACCTTTCTGGTCTGCTGAACCAGTGAAAGCGTGCCGTTTTCTGCCAGAATCAGTAAGTTGCAATAGAAAGCCCAGGAAAGAGCCGCAAAGAGCATAAGGATGTCGCCGAGCGGGGTGAGGGAAAGAAAAAAACTTCCATTGAATGAAATTCGAAAAACGGCAAAAATCGAAAAGAAAAAACCAGCGAAAAAGCCGTTTCTTATTTTTTCACCCGAGGCGGAAAAGATTGAAATGAAGGGCGTTAAAATTGGGGCAACGGAGAACAGAACGCCAGCATTTGAGGCACTTGTATAGACTAAGCCAAAGTTTTGCATTGAAAAATAAAGCGTTACACCGCAAAGACCCGCACAGGCGTAGAGAAACTCCTGACGGTTGAACTTCGGGCGCATTGGTCTTGGTGAAAGCAAAAAAAGCATGATATAGGCTAGGACAAAACGAAAGAGCAGAATTTCCATAGGGGAAAAATCTGCAAGAAGTATTTTTGTAGAGATGAAAGTGATACTCCAGATAAAGATACAGAGCGAAGCGGCCAAATGGCCTCTGAGGGTGTGATTTTTGTTCATACATAAGCCTAACACAGTGATTTGGTCTTTGCAAGGGAGCGTCTTGACGAAAGTTAAAATTGCTGATAGGATGAAGCCATAAATAAGTGAATATAGAGTTTCATGTTCCGCATATCGTCGATAGACGATGCGGCTAAGAGGGAAGCAGGTGAGAGACCTGCGCGGACCCGCCGCTGTAAACGTGTAGTTTTGCTCATAGGTTGAACCTGCCACTGGACGATAGACTGGGAAGGAGAGCAAAACGCAAATACGTGAGCCAGAAGACCTGCATGTAACCAAAGACGGCTCCAACGGGAATTTGGAGTACGATTAATTTAAGAAAACCAGGGAATACGGGACTGTGGCATTTGCCGCAGTTTTTTTGTTTTCTCCGGGCAAAAGCCGCTTTTGCAAAACGGGATTTAAGGGCGGCCGCACGACGAAATCGCTGTAACGGAAAACAGCGACGAAAGGAAAAACAAAGAAATGAAGAAAGAATTTCATCGATCCAAAAAAATAATGTCGATCATCCTGAGCGTCTTTTTGCTGGCTGCCGCGCTGCCGGTTCCTGTCATGGCGGCTTCCGCACCGACACCGGCGGAAGCTGTCGCTGCTACAATGAGCAGTTATTACCTGCAAAGCAAAGCGGGTGTTCTCGAAGACTGGGAAGAACTGGCCGCGGTTGCGGCGGCGACCCCGGCCGGCGAAGAAAATCTCAGCAAGTACAAATTGCCGAACACGCCGGCAGGCGGTTCGACAGCTGTCATCGTATCGCTGATCAAAGGCGATATCGATAAAGCGCGTACCGCCGCCATAGGGCTCGTTTCGGGAGGAGCTCTGACGGTAGTAGGATATGCGTATAGCGATGCACTCAATGTGATCGTGCTGGAAGCGTACAACCGTTCGGCCGCAGCCGGTGACGTGATTTCCTATAATAAAGAAGCAGCGGTAACGACTTTGCTTTCTTATAAAGAAGCAGATGACGGCTTTGGAGATGGACCCCTGAAGAACGGTACTTACGACTTCCTTGCGGGAGATCCGGACACGACAGGAATGGTTCTCATTGCACTCTCGCTTTGCAGTGAGGCGGGGATGCCTTATTCTGCAAGCGTCACTGCGGCAATCAGCGGAGCTCTTTCCTTTTTGCATGCTGTGCAGCAGGCAAACGGAGGCTTCACCAGCATTTGGGCAGGAAACAATGCAAACAGTGCCGCAGTAGTAATGAGCGGGCTTTCCTGCGTCGGAGAAGATCCGGCCGCAGCCTCTTGGTCCAAGGGAGAAATCTCAATACAAGAAGCGCTGTTTTCCTTTTATGTGAGCGGTGGAGGTTTTGATACGAACGGGAACACGACGGTCAATCCCTTTGCGACAAAGCAGGCGGTCATTGCTCTTGCGGACCCGGATTATTTTAAAACCTTTACAGTCAGTCCCTTAAAGTATTTAGGCACCGAGGTGCAAATCGTAAAAGCCGATGGAAGCTACAGTGAAAAAGCCGTTACGGTCACAGACAGTGAAAGTGTCGCGCAGGCTGCGGAAAAAGCCTTGGGCGTGACTGCCGGAAGCATAACGATCAATGATTACAATTTTTTTGTAAATAAAACGGCCGTGGCAGATCCTGCGGCTTACGATATCCAGTCGGGCGATGAGCTCCTGCTTGTGGACAAAAGCTTTTCCTCTGTGGCTTACTTTAAAACCGGAGCAGCGGATGAGCTTGGAGTCAATACGGCAACGATCGATTTTGGAACGGCAAAAGAACTGACCCTCGTGCAGTCTCAAACAACAGGAAGTGCGCTTACCGCGCTCCCAATGGCATCGATTCCGGTGGATACCGACGGTGACGGATACAGCAACGGAAGCACTGATGCTTCAGGCAAAATCACAGTGAGCCCGATCGAAGCAAAAACATACAATGTTTCGGCGGTCCGAAGCGAATATGCCGCCTATCCACCCTATGCTCTGACGGAATATATCACGACGGGAACGGCGATCCTTCCAGCCAAAATCACGATGGAGCAAGGAACGGCACAAACCGCGACTGTAAATGTAAGAGTTGAAGGGATCAACAGCAACATTGCTTATTCCAAGGCACTTACCGTTGGAAACAATGGAAGTAAAAAACTAACGGCCTGGGATGCCGTAAATAGTCTTTTGCACAGCAGCACCATACCGCATGACTGGACGGGTTCTTATCTTGCATCGATCAACAATGTCGATTATACGAGCGGCGGCGGCTGGATGTATGTCATGAACGGGAATTCAGTATGGGTCGGAATGGACAGCCAGACCATAAAAACGGGCGATGAGATCGTCGTTTATTATTGCAATAGCAGCTATAGTACCGTGTATTCAACAGTCAGCAGCAGTTTGGCAGCAGACGGCAGTGTAGTCCTCACCTTGAAAAGCGGTGCAACGCCAATTACGGGAGCTTCTGTTTCCTGGGCAGCCGGAACCGCAAACGCCTATACTACCAGTAGTGGTATCGATGGAAAAGTAACGATCCCAGCCGCAAAGGCGCCGGTCGGAAGTCATTCGCTGCAGATCAGCAAAATGACGGCAGGCCTGCCCTATGTAGTGAGGCTTGCACCGGATCATATGATTGCGGTGACTTCCTCAGGGACGGGGGACCCGGGAGCAGGTGAAGTGATCGTAAAGCAGGTCTATGTAAGTGTGACCGGCCCAAGCGGTACCTTGCTTTCAAAAAAAGCATATCCCTGGTACAGCGGGATGACCCCTTTGAGTCTTTTGAAATCGACCGGGCTTACGGTCAAGGACAGCGGGAATTATGTAAGCGGCATCGAGGGGATCCTTGAATTTGCATATGGAAGCAACAGCGGCTGGCTCTATAAAGTCAACGGCGATGAAGGGATCAAGATCTCGGCAAATAGCTATAAACTCGCTGCCGACGATGAAGTAGTATGGTATTATACAAGAGACTATACAACAAGCAGCGGCCAGAGCAGCACCCTTGAAAGCGGGACTTCGGTTTCAGCGACAGCTTCGCTGACAGCAAAGGAAGACAATGCCACAGGGCTTGCAAGCGCAACGCTTAGCGGTGCTACTCTTGCAGAATTCAACCAAAAGCTTTCGGCAGGCGATGGCACTAAAAATTCGGTGGCCGTGATTGCCGTGGATGTTTCTGAAAGCGCAAAAGGCATGAGACTTACGCTTCCGGATGATACCGCCAAAGCCCTTTGCAAAACAAGCAATACCTCGCTTCGGATCGAGACCGACCTTTGCGATCTGACCTTTGACGAAAACGCGATCGCGGCGATCGATGCAGCCGCAGGCAAAGGCCTTACCTTCTCGGTTTCAACTGCCGATACGAGCAAACTTTCAAAAGAAACGAAAGCATTGATCGGAGATCGTCCGGTTTATGATTTCTCTCTTGAAAAAGGAACGACCGCTATTTCAAAGTTTGGGGCAGGAAGCGTAAATATCAGCGTTCCTTATAAAGCGGCGGCCGGCGAAGATAAAAATGCCATCGTGGTCTATTACATCGATGACGCGGGAGCCGTACAGGCGGTACGCGGAGCCTATAATGAAAAAAGCGGCAAGGTCGACTTTTCGGTCACTCACTTTTCCGAATATGCGATCGCCTATAATAAAATTAGCTTTTCTGATGTTCCCGACAGCGCCTGGTATGCTGGAGCCGTAAGCTTTATTGCAGCGCGTGGGATTTCAGCGGGTACCGGCAATGGTAAGTTTGCGCCTGAAAAAACATTAAAAAGAGGCGAGTTTGTGGTGATGCTCCTTCGGGCTTACGGGATCGAAGCAGATAAATCACCGACGGGAAACTTCGTGGATGCCGGAAACACCTATTATACCAATTATCTCGGGACGGCAAAAAGACTTGGGATCTCGGCAGGCGTCGGAGATAACAAATTTGCGCCGGAAAATGAGATCAGCAGGCAGGAAATGTTCGTGCTGCTTTATCGGGCACTGACGGTAATGGGTGAAGCAGACAGCATTACATCAGCTACTACAGCAAGTGTGCTTTCTTCATATACAGACAGGAGCGCGGTTTCAAACTATGCCGTAGGGGCGATGGAAGCGTTCGTAAAAAGCGGGATCGTCACAGGCAAGGGCGGAAAACTCGACCCGAATGGAAAAACAACGCGTGCCCAGATGGCGCAGGTGCTGTATAAGCTTCTTTCAAACTAAGCAGTAGAAATCTACAAATCATAGATTTGTGATTTCCTTGCATGAGTTCACCGACTATTTGCTTCGCAAATTGGGTGAGCTGACAAATGAAAAAGCAAGACTGAAAAGAGTGTTTTGCAGAATGGAGTGAAGAGATGAAAACAAAGAGAAACGAATGGATCAGAAAAACTACGGTATGGGGAGTCTGTTTTTTACTTCTCCTTTCCGCGTTTCTTCCTTGTTCTTCTCTATTCGGAAATACAGTGCAGCCTATTTATGCTGCTGCGGAAAAAGAGGGCGTCAAGGCAGAACAGATTTCTGCCGCAGTGGAAAAAACAGCCGCTTATTTGAAAAAAACAGTCAGTGCGCCTACCATCAATTCGGTCGGAGGCGAATGGACCGTGATCGGTCTTGCGCGTTCGGCTGAGAGTGCGGCAAACAACGAAAGCTATCTCGGAACCTATTTGAACGATGCAAACACATATATCAAAGAAAACAAGGGTGTCCTCACAACAAACAAATATACGGAGTACTCACGAGTCATCCTTGCATTTACGGCGATGGGAAAAGACCCAAGGAACGCCGCGGGATATGACCTTGTTGCGAAGCTTGTTGATTTTTCAAAAGTCAAAAAGCAGGGACTGAACGGACCGGTCTATGCACTGATCGCACTCGACAGTTTGGGATATAGCCTTCCGGCCACGTTGGAGGGCGTCTCTGAGTTGACGACCAGGGAAGGACTCATAGAATATATCCTTTCAAGGGAAATCAAAGGCGGCGGGTTTTCCCTCGGCGAAACACAAGCCGATGCTGATGTTACAGCAATGGTGCTGCAGGCCCTTGCACCATATAAAGAACAGAAGCCTGTTTCGGCAGCGATCGAACGTGCGCTTGTTTATTTAGAAACGGCGCAGACAAAAAGCGGAGCAATGCTTT
>CAZKCB010000142.1:0-5910 GCA_964550965.1 uncultured Oscillospiraceae bacterium | reverse complement strand
GGCATTCTGTAACATTTTTTTGCCTGGGTTTCCATTGCATTGTCGACCATACGAAAAAGAAGCACGGGAAACCATATCACAGTCACATAAGTCAGAAAAATGATCAGGTTGAAGGAAGTGTTTGGGAAAAGCTTTACAAACAAATAATCACCGTAAAGGGAAGTGCGCAGAATAAAAATAAAGCACATCAGCATATAGTCGATACTTTTGCGGTCGTTTCGGAGAACGAAGAAAAAGCAGAAATAGTAAACCCCCATCATAAGAAGGGCACCGATCACCAAACCATCCTTATACGTTATGATCGTATCGAGCTGTGTTATCTGCTCGGGTGTGCCAAGGTCGATATCATACCAGACCCCGCCGCGTGCATAGGTATAATTGGAAACATGGATCGTGAGCGAGACTTCCTCTGCTTTTGGCATATAGGACGCGATGACGGGCCGGTATTCGGGCGTTGAAGAAGCAGCATCCTTTCCGACAGTTCCGTTTTTTGCAATCAAAATGCCGTCGGCATAACAGGCATATGATGTTGATACGGAGCTGATCCGAATGGAAAGTGGAGCAGAGGGGTCTTTGACTTTTATTTTCAAATGATAAGTGGCATGCCCCGATCCCGGATAGTGCCGGCCAGAATTCCCTATATTATAATTTGTCCATACCTCCGGTACTTTTACAAAATCGGAATTTTCGGCAGCGGATAAGGAGGGCTCGGAAAAGCTGTTCCATTTAAAAGCCCATTCACCGGAAAGCGTAATGCGTCCCTGAGAAGTAAAATCCCAGCGGCTAAGATCAAGGACACCTTTTTCCGCTGACGGAGCATCATTTTTTCCAAGAAGAAAGGTGCAGGCTAAAAGACCGCAAAGCGCTAATAATATAATCAGACCAAAGTATTTTTTCATCTTTAAACTCCATAAATGGAAGATTTTCTTTCTTTACACTGTAGCATAAGAGCACAGTGAATACAATTGAGCAAAAGATATATAGACAGAAATCGACATACCGGCGGAGACATTTCGCCGGTATTTTGTTATACTTATTGTAAGCTCACCCAATTTGCGAAGCAAATAGATGGTGAACTCATGCAAGGAAATCACAAATCTATGATTTGTAGATTTCTACTGCCTCATAATAGATAAAAACGAAAAGGACTTCAGTAAATGGGAACGATAGAACAAAAAAGAAAAGCAATGTTATTAATGGCCATGTGCGCAACGCTTTGGAGTATCGCGGGCATTTTTATAAAATGGATCTCATGGAATCCGCTTTTGATTGCCGGGGCCAGAAGTCTTATCGGTGCCGTGGTCTTAGGCCTGTTTATGTGGAAGACCGGCACGAAGATCAAACTCAACAAATACTCGATCCTTGCAGGGTTCGGGCTTTCGGGAACGTGCATCAGCTTTGTCATAGCCAACAAGATGACAACGGCAGCGAACGCGATCGTATTGCAATCTACAGCACCGATCTTCATTCTTCTTTTTTCGGCTTTTTTGTTCAAAAAGAAAATGAAACGCAGCGATGTCAGTGTAGTTATAGTCGTGACATTAGGAATTGCAGCTTTCTTTTTTGATAAGCTGTCACCGGGAAATATCATAGGTAATTTTTTAGGGATCACAGCGGGTTTTTGCCTTGCAGTAATGCTTGTTTCGGTCGGACAGGCGGCAGATGATGATTCTGTAAGAATGACCGGTGTTTTGCTTGCGCATATACTGACAACGACTGTGGGCGCCTCTTCTCTTTTCTTTGTTGACTTTCATACGACGCCGATAGAGGTCGTTTATGTTATGATCCTCGGAGTTTTCCAGCTTGGGATCCCTTATGTGTTCTACTGCCTTGCTTCAAAGCATTGCTCGCCGCTGGCTTGTTCTCTGATCGGAATGCTTGAACCGCTTTTAAATCCGGTATGGGTATTCCTGTTTGCAGGAGAAGCACCGGGCTTCTTTGCTCTGATCGGCGGGGCGGTCGTCATTTTCGCTGTTTCAGCTTGGTGTGTTTCTGAAAACCGAAGAATAAAAAACATAGAGCCTGTATAGTTTTGTGAAGGAATGAAAACGATGATCTATTTAAAACAGTTTCATTTACCTGATATCTGCGATGAAGAATACGAAAACGATACACCGCATGAATATCCATACGGAATTTTCCCATACAAAGGAATTGAAGATATTTCTTTTGCACAGATCACCATATTTTATGGAAATAACGGTTCGGGAAAATCGACCTTGCTGAATATCATAACAGAAACCATGGCACTTCAGCGCAGCAGTGTTTTTCGAAGCGGAAAACAGTTTAAACGATACGTCGGGGAAAATTGCCGCTACATTATGGAAAGCGATGACGAAGGATTGACGCAGAATATTCCACCCGGAAGCAAGCTGATTGCAAGTGAAGATATTTTTGACTACATCTTGTCGATCCGAGGTGAAAATCAAAAGATAGACAAAAGAAAAGAGCTTCAGGAGGCGGAATATTTTAATGCCAAATATAGCCCGATCCGATTTGATTCACTTGATGACTATGATCGACTGAAATCCCAAAATGCGGCGCGCAGACAGTCAAAAAGTGATTTCGTGATCGATCGGGCAGGACGGAACATCGAGCAGTTTTCAAACGGGGAAACAGCGCTTTCGTATTTCAATGAGCAATTTGTACCTGGCCGCTTGTATCTTTTAGATGAGCCTGAAAACAGCTTGTCTCCGAAATTTCAATCGAAGCTTTCAGGATTGATCCGGGATTGTGCGCGCTATTGCGATTGCCAATTCATTATTGCAAGCCATTCACCGTTTATCCTTTCACTTGAAGACGCCTTGGTTTATGACCTTGACGCTGCTCCGGCCCAAACAAAGGACTGGCATGAACTTGAAAACATGAAGGTGTATTACGACTTTTTTGATGCTTATAAGGAGCGCTTTTCAAAATAATTGTGCTTTTGGAGGACCTGGCATGGAGGCTTTTTTACAGACAGCGGGGCAACGTCTTTCACAGCTTTTTTCGGAGCTGCTGCTTTTGATCGCTCCGGCGGAAATCTATACATTGATCGTCCGCTGGATTTTTCCTGCGCTCGCGGTGACGATCGTTTTTCGTTCGGTCATCACTCTTCTGAGCAATCGAAAGCAAAGCAGGATCTGGGCTTATCTTTGGATATCCGGAAATGAAAGGATCCCGCTCACGCACTGGGAAAATTCAATCGGACGCAGTAAACTGTCGGATATTGTCCTCAGCCTGCCTTTTATCTCTCGCAGCCATGCTGTATTGTCTTTTTCGAAAGGAATATGGACGATTGCCGATCTTGGATCAAAAGGTGGAGTAGGAGTCAATGGCAAGCAGATCAAAAAAGCAAAAGCCGTTAAGTTCGGCGATAAAATTTCGCTTGCAGGCGCAGAATTTGTTCTTTTACCGCCCAAGAAAGGGACGGAGCCGGATCTTGTGGAACGCATCGAGCATGGAATCTGGTATGAACGACTCTTTGGCTGGTTTCTGTCGGGGCAGACATATGCTTCACGCGGCACGTTCTTGCTGATTTTGCTATTTCAGTCCTTGGGAGGGATACAGCTTTTTCTTTCTATGGGAGAGGAAAAAGATGCCCGCTGTGTATCTGCATATCTTCTTTTCTTTGCTGTTGAAATTTTATATTTTGGGCTTGCTTCGAGAATCAGCCGACGATACCTGGAACTGATCCTTCTTGCATTTTTTCTTTGCGGGCTTGATCTTCTGATCGTTGCATCAGCATCTCCTGCGCTTATGTATAAGCAAGTAGCTGCAATCATTCTTGGAATTGCCGGGTTTACTGTTCTCGAAATCGTGCTTCGCAATCTTGATCTTGCGCAAAAGCTTCGCTATCTTTTGATCGGCGGTTCGCTGCTTTTGATGGTACTGAATCTTTTGCTTGGCGAGACCAGAAATGGAGCGAAAAACTGGATCGATCTTGGTTTTATGACATTCCAGCCAATGGAATTGGTGAAAATAGCCTTTGTTCTTGCAGGTGCAGCGACATTGGATCGACTGCTCACGACCCGAAGTCTTACGGCGTTCATTGCCTTTTCGGGAAGCTGTGTGGGGGCGCTGATCCTTATGAGAGATCTTGGAACGGCAGTGATCTTTTTTGGAGCCTTTCTTGTCATTGCATTCATGCGTTCGGGCGATATTCGGACGATTGCGCTGATTTCTGCAGCGGCTGTTCTCGGAGCTGTTGCTGTGGTTTCTTTCCGACCATATATTGCCGCACGTTTCGAAGTATATCGGCACGTCTGGGAATTTGCGGATGCAGCGGGTTACCAACAGACACGGACTATGACCGCAGCAGCAAGCGGCGGTCTGCTTGGCGTCGGTGGTGGAGAAGGCTACCTTGTAAACGTTCCGGCCGCTGACACAGATCTTGTTTTTGGTGTGGTCTGTGAAGAGTGGGGGCTTTTGATCGCGCTTTTAGTGGCGCTTGTTATTCTGTTTTTTGCGATTTTCCCGATGCTGATGATGGGTCGATGCAGATCTTCGTTTTATGCGATCTCCGGCTGCGGAGCGGCGGCGATCCTTTTGATCCAGTCTTCTCTCAACATATTTGGAGCTTTCGATCTGCTTCCGCTTACCGGAGTTACGCTGCCGTTTGTGTCAGACGGCGGATCTTCGATGGTCGTGTGCTGGGCTCTTTTGGCTATGATAAAGTCGGTCGACGAACGAAGCCGACCGGAAGAAGGCGACTATGATGACGAGGAAGACGAATATGAGGAATATGAGGAAACGCATGAAGCTGATGAAAACGAAGATCTGAACCAGGGAAGAAATGAACTCCTAAGCACTGAAAAGACATTTGACGAGGAAAGCTTCTTTGAAGAAAACGGGTGGTGGAGATGAAACTTTTAAAAAGGCGTGCAGCCGCGCTGCTGTTTCTTGCACTGCTAATGGCGTTCGGTCTTCTTGTTTTTTCGAGCGAGTATATTGCAAACGCCTCAACTTGGGTACAGCATTATTCAAACAAGCATCTTTATGTGGAAGGGAAGACAGCTGTATCGGGAACGATTTATGACCGGAACGGAGAGATCCTCTTTCAGATCGAAGATGGCACAGCAAACTATAATCAGCAAAAATCCGTTCGGACGGCGATGCTTCATGCTGTCGGAGATGGATACGGGAATATTGCGACGAGTGCGCAGGTAAGATTTAAAGAGAAATTGACCGGCTGGAATCTTGTAAACGGGGCATATCGTTTTAAGGGCTATATTTCAAAACAGGCAACGAGTGTGAATTTAAGCCTTGATTCGGAACTTTGCGATGTTGCTTACAAAGCCCTGAATGGAAGAAAGGGAACGGTCGGCGTATATAATTACAAAACAGGGGAGATCCTCTGCATGGTCAGTTCTCCTTCTTTTGATCCGGAAAATCGCCCGGATCTCGAAAAGCAGACAGAAAAATATGAGGGAGTTTATCTGAATCGGCTGTTTTCGGGCACTTACACGCCGGGCTCCGTTTTTAAACTCGTGACTGTTGCTGCCGCACTTGATCGGGTCAAAGGCATTGAAACGCAGACTTTTGATTGTGACGGCGAAGAAGAAATCGGCGGAAAGCTTGTGACCTGCCATGAAGTGCATGGCAACGTCAGTTTTGAGGAAGCGCTGGCTCAATCCTGCAACATTGCCTTTGCGGAGATCTCAGATCAGGTCGGAGCAAAAACACTCACGGAGTATGCTGACAAGACCGGTATAAACTCCGCGCTTTCGGTCGATGGAATTCCGACCGCTGCAGGAAAAATAGATGTGAGTAAAGCCGATGCAGGAGACCTTGCGTGGGCAGGAATAGGGCAATATACCGACACCGTAAATCCACTGAATTTCATGGCCTATATGGGTTCGATCGCAAACGAAGGAGTCAGAGTCACTCCGAGGATAGTAAAAGTGCCGGATAAGGGATTGCGATCGCTGC
>CAZKCB010000141.1:0-5934 GCA_964550965.1 uncultured Oscillospiraceae bacterium | reverse complement strand
GAATATTATTTGGAGAAAGGAATATCCAGAGTAGTCCTTGGATCAGCCGCAATCAGCGATCCTGATTTGATCGAATGGGCCGTCGACACTTATGGAGAAAAAATCGCCGTAGGGATCGATGCAGATGCAGGTAAAGTCAAAAGTTCAGGCTGGACCGTCGGGCATTCCGTTGATTATATCGATCTTGCAAAGCAGATGGAAAAACTCGGCGTTTCGACGATCATTTTTACAGATATATCAAAGGACGGGATGCTGTCGGGGCCGAATCTGTTACAGCTTGCCGCATTGAAAGATGCCGTTTCCGTCAACATCATCGCAAGCGGCGGGATCAAAGAGCTTAGTGACATCAAAGCACTTGCAGTAGAACGATTATATGGAGCGATCTGTGGAAAATCTATATACGAAGGAACGTTAAACCTCAAAGAGGCGCTCGAATATTGTAAAGCAAAATAGAACTATAGAGAACAGTGAAAGGAAGAGAACATGTCTGCAAAAAGGATCATCCCGTGTCTGGATGTCAGAAACGGAAGAGTCGTTAAAGGAATCAATTTTGTGGGGATCCGCGAAGTCGGCGATCCGGTGGACTGTGCAATCGAATATGACAGACAGGGTGCGGATGAGATCGTATTTTTAGATATCACGGCAACGCATGAAGGCCGTGGAACTATGGTCGATGTGGTCAGAAAAACCGCACAAAATGGTTTCGTACCCTTGACGGTCGGAGGCGGGATAAGAAGCGTGGATGATTTCCGGGAACTCCTGCTTGCAGGTGCGGACAAAGTCTCTGTCAATTCTGCTGCCGTCCAAAGACCGGAATTGCTCTCAGAGGCGGCTTCTCGCTTCGGAAACCAGTGTGTTGTGCTTGCTATCGACGCAAAAATGGTTTCGCCGGGAGAATATCACGTGTTTGTGAACGGCGGTCGTATTGATACCGGTCTTGATGCTGTCGAATGGGCAAAAAAAGCCGAACGCCTGGGCGCCGGAGAAATACTGCTTACCTCGATGGATGCAGACGGCACAAAAAATGGATTTGATCTTGCAATGCTCAACGCTGTTTGCGGGTCGGTAGGGATCCCTGTGATCGCTTCGGGTGGCTGCGGGACCGTAGGACACTTTGCAAAATTATTTGAAGAGACCGGAGCAGACGCAGCTCTTGCGGCCTCGATTTTCCACTATGGCGATCTTACCGTCAATCAGGTCAAAGAAACCCTTCGTCGGCGGAATATTCCCGTCAGAATGCTCGAAAACACGGAGGCACAATATGGAATTGTCTAAGCTGTTTGAAAAAGATACGCTGATTCCCACGATCATACAAGAAGAAAAAAGCGGCGAGGTACTGATGCTTGCTTATATGAATGAGGAAAGTCTCAAGCTCACCATCGAAACGGGATATACCTGGTTTTACAGCAGATCAAGGCAGGAGCTTTGGAACAAAGGTGCAACTTCAGGGCACGTGCAAAAAGTGATTTCGATCAGCCCTGATTGCGATGATGACACTCTGTTGATCAAGGTCGATCAGACCGGACCGGCTTGTCATACAGGAAACAAGAGCTGCTTCTACCAATACGGAGAAATTTACGGAAAGGAAACGAAATAAAATGAAAAATGCGTTCCAATTGCTTTATGATACGGTGTGTGACAGGCAGAAAAACCCTATGGAGGGGTCGTATACAAACTATTTATTTAATGAGGGTATTAACAAAATATTAAAGAAGTGCGGAGAAGAATGCAGCGAAGTTTTGATTGCCGCAAAAGATAATGACAACGACGATCTGAAAAATGAAATCTGCGATCTGTTTTATCACTTGACTGTTCTGATGGCCGCAAAGGGGATCGAGCTTGATGAGATCGAGGAGATCCTTGAAGAAAGAAGCAAAAAAATCGGGAACAAGAAAATAATGCACACAACAGACCGGAATAGTTAATAATAATAATTTGAACATTATTCTGTTGACAAATGAACAAACCATTGTTATAATGTCGTAATTTTATATTAAAATCCAATGAACAAAAGCAAGTAATCGATTTGTGGAAGTTACAGCGAGCCGGCGATGGTGTGAGGTCCGGTACGGAAGCAGTCGATGAATGGGTTTGTGAGGAGCGCGGGGAAAGGTTTATTCCGAGTAGTCGCTGCCGTACTCTCTACGTTACAGGAGAAAGGTATTAATGCTGCGGGTTTTCCGCTCAGCGTACCTCGTCAGCAGCGTACCGTACAAGAGAAAAAGATATTTTTGTATCTTTTTAAAATTGGGTGGCACCACGGTTCATCGTCCCAAGGACGGTGGGCCTTTTTGTTTTTTTTGATAAAAAAAGGGGGAATAGAAAATGATTTATCCGACATTGGAAGAGGCAAAGAAATACATTGATGATTATGCGCGTATACCGCTTGTTTATGAGCTCCTGGCTGATACTTATACGCCAATCAACGTGTTCCAAAAGTTCATGGCAACGTCAAAAAATTGCTTCTTGTTAGAAAGTGCTGAGAACGCAGAGCAGTGGGGGCGTTATTCCTTTATCGGATTTGATCCGCTGCAGGAAATTCGAATCAAGAACAGCGAAATCACGGTAATCCATAGAGGCGGAATAACCGAAACAATCCTTTCAGATGATCCGCTGTCTTTTGTGGATCGATTGGCAGAACGTTATAAAAGTCCACGCTTGCCCAATATGCCACATTTGACAGGCGGCCTTGTTGGCTACTTCGGGTATGATACCATCCGCTATATCGAAAAGCAGCTTACGTCTCATCCAAAGGTTGATCTCATGCTTCATAAATGCTATCTCTTTCTTTGAGATGAAATCATCGAATTGGATCATTCGCGGCATTCTGCGGCAGTTATCGTTAATATCGAAACAGCTGGTGATTTTGAAGAGAACTATTCCAAAGGCATTGCACGTGCAAAAAAAATTGCCGCTGAACTGGGCAAGAACGGAGCAAGCCTTGATCGAAAAAATCCGGCTGGCGAAATGGCGATCGAATCAAATATGACTCGAGAAATGTTTTGTGAGAATGTACTCAAAGCAAAACAACATATCACGGACGGAGATATCTTTCAGGTGGTTCTTTCACAGCGATTTGAGGTAAAAAATCCGCCGGAGCCGTTCGATACCTATCGGACACTTCGTTCCCTGAATCCTTCGCCGTACATGTATTACTTCAAATTTGATGATTACTTTATTGCGGGAGCATCGCCTGAAATGCTGGTCAGCGTCGTAGATGGAATCGTTTCAACTCGTCCCATTGCCGGAACGATTCGGAGAGGAAAGGATGAAGCTGAAGACAAGCTTCTTGAAAATGCAATGATCTCTGATCCGAAAGAGCTTGCAGAACACGCAATGCTTCTCGATCTTGGGCGGAACGATGTAGGAAAGGTAAGCAAGTTCGGCAGCGTCGAAGTCACTCGCCTGATGGCGGTAGAACGATATTCCTCGGTCATGCACATTGTCAGCGATGTAAAAGGTGAATTACGACCGGATAAAACGGGTATGGATGCACTGATGGCAGTTCTTCCGGCCGGTACCTTGTCCGGTGCACCAAAGGTGCGGGCAATGGAGTTGATCGACGAGATCGAGCCGACGAAACGCTGTCTTTACGGTGGCACTGTCGGGTATATCGGTTTTGACAGCCGAATCGACACATGTATTGCGATACGGACGATCTTATTTAAAAATGATCATGCCTATATCCAGGCAGGTGCAGGGATCGTCGCCGATTCGATACCCGAGAACGAATATGAAGAAACAAAGAAAAAAGCGGAAGCAATGATCGAAGCAATCAAGAAAGCGAGGGAACTCTTATGATACTGTTGATCGATAATTATGATTCATTCACATATAACCTTTATCAATATATCGGTGAAATCTATGAACCGATCCAGGTCGTTAGAAATGATGAAATTACGATTCCTGAGATCAAAAGGCTTGCACCCGCCGCAATTATAATTTCACCAGGTCCCGGTTACCCAAGTTCTGCAGGTATTTGTATCGATCTGATCAAATACTTTGCAGGAAGGATCCCCATTTTAGGTGTTTGTCTGGGTCATCAGGCAATCGGAGAAGCCTTCGGCGGGGATATCATCCATGCGAAAGTGCCCATCCACGGAAAAGCTTCGACAATATCGATAGACGACAGGTCCCCTCTTTTTGCTGGTGTGCCAAAACGTCTCAGCGTAGCACGCTATCATTCCTTGGTCATTGATGCGGCGGCGTTGCCGGAGGAACTTGAAGTGATCGCAAAGGCTGATGACGGAGAAATCATGGCGATCGCACATAAAAAGCATGCGGTATATGGTCTTCAGTTTCATCCTGAATCCATCATGACAAAATACGGGAAACGGATTTTGCGTAATTTTGTCACAGGCATCGCAAGTTTATCCGCAAAAACGAAGGAATATCCGCAAGCGCCGATCCCTGTCTCAGAACGTAATGTTTTAAAGCCCTTTATCCATAAGGCGATAGACTCAGGGGATCTCGATCAGGAGGAAGCGGAAAGGGCAATGGAGTGCATCATGGACGGCGCGGCCACAGATGCGCAGATCGGCGCGTTTCTGACAGCTCTTCGTATGAAGGGAGAAACCATCGATGAAATTACAGGATTTGCCCGTGCAATGCGAAAAAAAGGTGGAACGATCTATTCAAAAGGAGCCATCGATATTGTCGGTACCGGAGGCGATATGGCAAACACCTTTAATATTTCCACAACCGCAGCTTTTGTAGTCGCCGGAGCAGGGGTAACTGTTGCAAAGCACGGAAACAGGAACGTATCGAGCCAAAGTGGAAGCGCTGATGTTCTGGAAGCTCTTGGCGTTAAAATCGATATTTCACCGCAAAGCGCACAGGAATGTCTGGAACAGCTCTCGGTCGCATTCCTCTTTGCACCATGTTTTCATAAGTCGATGAAATTTGCAGCCGCCCCACGAAAAGAGATCGGAGTGAGGAGCGTCTTCAATATTCTCGGACCGCTTTCCAATCCTGCTTCTGCAGAATATATGCTCCTTGGTGTCTACGATGAAGAACTTTTGGAAGTGATGGCAAAGGTTTTGATAAATCTCGGTATTACGAGTGCGCTTGTGGTCCACGGCGCCGACGGGCTCGAAGAGATCACTACGACCGGAGTCACAAAGATTTGTGAGATCCGTGACGGAAGCCTGATAAAATATGAAATCTCACCGGAACAATTCGGGATAAAGAGATCAGACAAGAGCGAGCTCGCGGGTGGAAATCCAAAGAAAAACGCAGAAATCACCCGTTCGATTTTAGAAGGTGAAAAAAGACCGCAAAGGGATATCGTTTTATTGAATGCTGCCGCTGCAATCTACGCTGCACAAAAGTCGGACAGTATTTCAGAAGCACTGAAGCTTGCGGAGAGATCGATCGACTCGGGAGAAGCGATGCGTAAGCTGCAGGAACTGATCAAGGAAACCAATTAAGGGGAAATGCATCATGATTTTGGAAAAAATAATTGTAAAAAGAAAAGAACAGTTGGAGAGAGAGATCCGAGATGCCTCAAGGGTTGAAATCGAAAGAGCTGCAAGGTTTTCAAACCGCGTGGTGCTTGACTTTGAAAGCGCTTTGCGGGGAGATCGTCTGAGTGTCATTGCGGAAGTAAAAAAAGCATCACCGTCTAAGGGCATCATAAAAAATGATTTTGATCCCGTCGCCATTGCGGAAGCCTACGAAGCTGCAGGAGCAAATGCCGTTTCGATCCTGACAGAAGAGCATTATTTTCAAGGTTCAGGTGCTTTTTTGAAGCAAATCAGGCCGGCCATCGATCTTCCCATTTTGCGAAAAGATTTTATCTTCGATCCCTATCAGATTTATGAAGCGCGTGTTATGGGCGCAGATGCTGTCTTGCTGATCGTTTCGCTGCTTCCGAAAAGCATTCTCGAGGAATTCATTGGTCTTGCCAACTTTTTATCTCTTTCCTGCCTTGTA
>CAZKCB010000140.1:0-5949 GCA_964550965.1 uncultured Oscillospiraceae bacterium | reverse complement strand
ATGGACCCGGGGCGGGCAAGGCTTTCAAAATACGCTTTCCGGTCATCGAAACTCAGCTTGACCCCGCGGCGCTGGCCGATCGTATAATGGATCAAGCCTTTATGCCGACCGAGAACATGTCCCTCTTGATCGACAAAATCACCTTCCGGAGATTTTATCTTGAGGACATTTTCTATAAATCCGGCATAATCGCCGTCTTTTACAAAGCAAATATCCTGGCTGTCCGGTTTTCTGGCGTTGACAAGTCCGCGTGCTTCCGCAATTTCACGCACTTCGGTTTTCAAAAGTCCTCCGAGAGGGAAAAGAGTTCTCGAAAGTTCATTTTGTGTCAAAGGATAAAGGACATAGGTCTGATCCTTTGTTATGTCTTTTGCCTTTTTGAGCAGATAGCGTCCGGTCTCCTGGTCGAACTCGATACGGGCGTAATGCCCTGTCGCGATCTTGTCATAACCGAGGAGCAGAGCGCGTTCGATCATTTTGCTGAATTTTATATAGCGATTGCAGTCGATGCAGGGATTCGGTGTTTCTCCGCGTGCATAAGCCTCACCAAAACGGCGTATGACTTCGTTTTGAAACTGAAGGCCAAAATTGAACACGTAATGTCTAAAGCCGAGTCTTTGCGCAACGGCCTGAGCATCCTGCACATCCGTCAGAGAACAGCAGGTACGCGTTTTGTCATTGATCCCAATGTTTTCGTTTTCAAAAAGCTTGAGTGTTGCACCGCAAAGCTCAAATCCTTGTTCCAAAAGAAGCGAGGCGGTAACAGAACTGTCTACTCCTCCGCTCATCGCAACCATGACTTTTTGCGCACCTGTTATTTCCTTTTTTTCGGTCTGTTCCATTTCGTTTTTCCCCTGCGTTCCTGTTGACTTTTGTGTTTTTTCTTTGCTTATTATAACACTTTGGCAGTCAGCCTGCTATTCTTTTCGAAGAGGCCTATTTCAATGGTAACGCTAAAACGCTTCCTTCAAATCCTGGATCAGATCGTCTGCATGCTCCGTTCCGATCGAAAGACGGATCGTGTTTTGCCTGATTCCGGAAACCAACAGTTCTTCTTCGCTCATCTGCGAATGTGTGGTGCTGGCCGGATGGATCACAAGCGACTTCACATCGGCAACGTTTGCGAGAAGCGAAAAAATCTGCAATTTGTCAATGAAGGCTTTTGCTTCCCTTGCACCGCCCTTGATCTCAAATGTAAAGATCGAACCGCCGTCGTTTGGAAAGTATTTTTTGTAGAGTTCATGATACGGGCTGTCTGCGACCGACGGATGGTTGATTTTTTCTACCTGTGGGTGACCCTTCAAAAAGTCGATCACTTTCAGCGTGTTTTCAACATGGCGTTCGACGCGAAGTGACAAGGTTTCGAGACCCTGCAGGAAAAGGAACGAGTTGAACGGGCTTAATGCTGCTCCGGTATCACGAAGCAAGGTGACTCTCGCTTTGATGATGTAAGCTGCAGCTCCTGCCGCTTCTGTAAAACGAACTCCGTGATAGCTCGGATCCGGTTCTGTCAAATAGGGGAATCTTCCTGATGCCGCCCAATCAAAATGTCCTCCATCTACAATGACTCCGCCGATCGATGTTCCGTGTCCGCCGATAAATTTTGTGGCAGAATGGACTACGATGTCTGCACCATATTCGATCGGTCGGAGCAAATACGGAGTTGCAAACGTATTATCAACGATCAGCGGCAATCCGTTTTTATGAGCCAAAGCCGCAACAGCTTCTATGTCGATCAAACTCGAATTCGGATTTCCAAGGCTTTCAATAAAAATCGCTTTTGTATTTGGGCGGATCGCCTGCTCAAAGCTTCCTTCTTTATCAGGATCTACAAAAGTGACTTCAATTCCAAAATCTCGAAGGGTATGGGCAAAAAGATTATACGTACCGCCGTAAAGTGTGTTTGCCGAAACGATATGATCTCCTGCATGTGCAATGTTCTGGATCGCATAGGTGATCGCAGCGGCACCACTTGCCAAAGCAAGTGCACTGAGCCCTCCTTCAAGCGCAGCGATCCTCTTTTCAAATACATCTGAAGTAGGATTCATGATACGAGTATAGATATTACCTCCTTCGGTCAGTCCAAAACGGCCGGCGGCCTGCGCGGAATCAGCAAACACATAAGAGGAAGTCTGGTAGATCGGAACGGCTCTGGCATCCGTAGCTGGATCGGGAGTCTCCTGACCTGCATGCACCTGGAGCGTTTCGAAATGTAATTTTCTTTCGTTTGACATGAGTATCACCCTTTCTTTTTTGATAACATATTATTCCTATATCTTTAGTATGATTTATATCAATATACTTCTCTCTACTGCTCCTGTCAAGCACTTTTATCTTTCTATTCAGTGATTTATTGTTTCTCTATGAGATCTGCAAGAGTAGTATTGTCAACAACATCTCCGACTGCTTTATCGATACGCCGCCAAAGATCGAGCGTTGCACAGTTTGCGCTCCTTGGACAGCAATTAGGTTTGTCATCCAGACAGGCTACCGGAGAAAGGCTTCCTTCGATCAAGCGAAGGATCGAGCCGACCGTATATTCTTCTGCAGGCCTTGCCAGCTTATATCCGCCCTGTGCTCCCCTGCTGCTTTTCACATAACCGGCTTTGCTCAATGCAGATACGATTTGTTCCAGATATTTTCCCGAGATGCCCTGTCGCTCCGAAATGCTTTTGACTGTTACATACTCGCCGGATTCATCCATTGCAAGATCAAGCATCAATCGAAGCGCATAGCGTCCTTTTGTCGATATTTTCATAAATCCACCTCCATTTTATATCATATTTTACTATAGGAATTATATGAATTCAAGCTGATTCACCTTCCTCCCATTTATAGATTAAGAAATATGGCTTTCAAACATATAAAAAAGATCGGCTCCTATGAAAAAGAGCCGATCCTTTGAATCAATAAGCCGTGGGTTTTTGACCCGCAAAGCTTGTTTCTATAAGAATTCTTTCGGGGCATCCTTATCAAGGTTGCCGCTCCAAAGATATTCTTTGGTTTCTGCTACGACTACGCCTGAAAGAAGCAGTAATGCCACGATATTGGGTATTGCCATCAAACCATTCATTGCATCGGCAAAATCCCAGACCATAGTCAGCGAAGAAATGGAACCGACATAAACGATCAGAGTAAAGAGAACACGATAAGGCTTGATCCCGCTTTTGCCGAAGAGATATTCGATCGCACGCTCTCCGTAATAGGACCAACCAAGGATCGTCGAAAATACGAAGGTGAAAAGTCCGATGGTAAGAACGATCGGTCCGATGACCGGAATCTGGTTGAATGCTGCATTTGTAAGTGCAGCACCATTTGCGCCCTCTGAAATCCCAGGGAATTTCAGAATGGTGCTGACAAGTACGAGACCGGTCATAAGACAAATAACAACTGTATCCCAGAAGGTTCCGGTCGAGGAGACCAGCGCCTGTCTTACAGGAGTTCTTGTTTGGGCTGCAGCGGCAACGATAGGCGCAGCTCCAAGTCCGGA
Source organism: uncultured Oscillospiraceae bacterium (assembly GCA_964550965.1). Lineage (GTDB taxonomy): Bacteria > Bacillota > Clostridia > Peptostreptococcales > Anaerovoracaceae > STD2-154. The sequence goes on along the minus strand of CAZKCB010000140.1, from coordinate 2,459 downwards.
TTCATTCGAAAACAAACCGCGGGCAATGCCGAATCTTGCAGCCATCATAACGCTTTCTCCAATAAAGCCACCTCCTGCCGCAGATGGAGTGAAGGCCGATTTGACGATCAAGGCAATGGCCGGTCCGACATAAGGTGCATTCAGAACGAGAATGACAGCACAGCCAAGCACATAGAAAATCGCCATAAAGGGGACCAGTTTTTCACAGACATTTGCAATCGATTTGATGCCGCCGATGACTACGATGCCGGTCAGGATCATCATCACAAAACCTGTGATATAAGGGGAAACGCCAAACGATGATTTTGCGAGTTCAGCGATGGAGTTGGCCTGCGTCATGTTTCCGATCCCGAACGAAGCGCAACCGGTAAAGACACAGAACAGCACAGCAAGCCATTTCATGTTGAGGCCTCTTTCGAGAGCATACATGGGCCCCCCGAGCATGGTTCCGTCAGAAGTCTTGACACGGTATTTTACGGCAAGAAGCGCTTCGGAATATTTTGTTGCAATTCCGAATACACCGGTAAGCCACATCCATAAAACAGCCCCGGGGCCGCCAAGCGCGATCGCAGTAGCGACACCAACGATGTTTCCGGTTCCAACGGTAGCTGCAAGAGCGGTCGTCAACGCGCCGAACTGGCTTACATCACCTTCACCGCTTGTGTCTTTTGAGAGAGACAGTTTAATACCCGTTCCAATGTATCTTTGAATAAAGCGAAGTCTGAACGTTAGGAATAAATGAGTTCCGAATAGAAGTACCAGTAGCGGCGGTCCCCATAAATAGGAATCAAACCAGCTGATAAAGTTATGCACTGCCTGCATAAGAGCTCTCCTTTCAATTACGGATAAACTAAGATTGCAAAAACGTATAAAAAAGTGCATGAAAAAACATACGCTTCATCATATTACACGCGCATTCATCCTGTCAACAAATATTGTGATTTTTTTCACTCACCGCGTAAGCGCCTGATTCTCTCAGTAATCGGGGGGTGTGTGGCGAAAAGCCCTGAGACTTTTGAAGGGATCGGATCACTGATGCAAAGGGCATGGACCGATGTATTTGTAAAAGCGGTTTTATTAGATTCCAGAAAGGAATTGTTATAGTTTCCGATCTTTTCGAGAGCAGAAGCAAGACCAAGCGGATAACCTATGATCGCTGCTCCGGAAGCATCTGCAAGAAACTCTCTTTGTCTTGATACAGCCCCCTGCAAGGCTCTTGCAAGAAGCGGCGTAATCAGAATGATCACGATCGAAACTACCAGGAGCACAAGCATTACAGCCGCATTGGATCCTCCCTGATCAGATCTTCGATTCCTTCTTCCTGAAAAAAACATTCCTCTTCTGACAGTGTAGGTAATCAAAAGCAAGGTCGCCGAAAGTGCAACTGCAAGCGATACAAATTTGATATCGTCGTTTTTCAGATGGGCGATCTCATGCGCCAGAACGCCTTCGAGTTCTTCCCGGTCCATCGTCTCAAGAAGCCCTCGCGTAACAGCGATCATAGAATTTCCTTTGCTGGCTCCCGATGCAAAGGCATTGAGTTCGGGTGTCTCGATCACATAGATTTTGGGTGTCGAAAGCTCAACACCTCCTGCGATCGCATCAACGGTTTCAAAGAGATAAGGTTCTTCCTGTCGGCTCACTTCATGCCCATTGACCGCTTTTGCAAGGATCTTTCCACTATTTCCGTATGTATAGACACACACGATCACAGAAATCAAAAAACCGATGCCTGCCGCCGTAAAAACGGGAAGCAGGAAAGCCATATCGTTTCCATCTCCAGGATAGGCATAGCTGCCCTGGGAATCATAAAAATAATAAGCAAGGAAATATCCGATCACGGCAAAGATAGCCGCAATCAGAATAATATACACTATAATAACAAAAATCGAATTGCGTTTGCTGTGGTTGATGTATTCAAAGTTACTCACATATTTTTTACTCAAGCTTCGCTTCCTCCTTTTCCAAAGTCGGCCTTGACGGGCTCACGTTCGCTCTCTTCATCGATCTCGAAAAACTCCTTCTCCTTAAAGTGAAAGAGGCCGGCGACCAAAACGCCCGGGAAAACCTGCATTGCTGTATTGTAAGTCATGACGGCATTATTGTAATTGTTTCTGCTGTATGCGATTTTGTTTTCTGTTCCTGCAAGCGATTCCTGCAGCATCAGAAAGTTCTCGCTCGCTTTGAGCTCGGGATAAGCTTCTGCAACGGCAAAGAGCTTCCGAACGGCCTGTCCCATCTGCTTGTCGATCTTTCCGATCTCTGCAGGAGATACCGCATTTTGAAAAGAAGCGCGCAAAGCTGTGATACGCTCAAAGGTTTCTTTTTCGTGGGCTGCATAGCCCTTGACTGTTTCGACGAGATTTGGGATCAGGTCATATCGCCTTTGCAATTGGACATCGATGTTTGACCAAGCCGATTCGGCCTGTTTTCTTTTTCTGACAAGCCCGTTATAAAGG
>CAZKCB010000139.1:0-5973 GCA_964550965.1 uncultured Oscillospiraceae bacterium | reverse complement strand
CAGATGGTCTTTATCAAATCCCAAACAGACAATTACTATATGATCGAAACGCCCGAAGGTGAGAGCGGTTACACGATGAAATCGAACATTACTGTCTCCAACGTGGATCTTTCCGGCGTCGATTTCTATGCGCCGAAGAAATCCAAATACATCCGTGGCAAAGAAAAGATCAATCTGGTCTGGCAATATGTCGCCTCAGCGACTCCCTCTGCCCCCTCTGAAAAAGAAGGCGGTATCGACATCCTGGCCCCGACCTGGTTCGATCAGATCGTAAACGGCGGCGGCGCTGTCGAAAACAATGGGGATCTTGGTTATACAAAAGCGGCACAGCAAAAGGGCTACATGGTATGGGCCATGATCACGAATAATGCCAGTACAAAAGGTTCTACCGCTTATACCACGACGGTATTCGGAAACAAAGCTCTGTTAAACAAGACTGTAGCGCAATACCTTTTCTACTCCTGTCTCTACGAAGTCAACGGCATCAATATCGATTATGAGGATGTCTCTGACAAAGATGCAGCAGGGCTTGTGGCTTTCACTGCACTGCTTCGCTCCTACACGGAACGGCAGGGACTGAACCTTTCTATCGATACCCTCGTTCCAAAACCGTGGACACTGGAATATGACCAGGCCGCACTGGCAAAGTATGTTGATTTTCTGGCAGTTATGACCTATGACGAGCATTACAGCGGAAGCCCTGCCGCAGGATCCATCGCTTCCCTTCCCTGGGTGGAAGAAGGGCTCGAAGACACTGTCGATTCTGTCCCCGCAAGTAAGATCCTTCTGGGCATTCCGATGTATACCAGAGTTTGGGTCGTTGACAGCAAAGGTGCAGTGATCCGTAACCCTTCGGCCTCAATGCCTTATATCCAAAATCTCATTACCGAAAAAAATCTTTCCCCGGTCTGGCTGGAGAAAGAAAAACAATACTATATTTCCTATGCAAATGGAGCTTACACGGATAAGATCTGGATCGAAGACCAGGCTTCCATCGCAAATCGGCTTGCTCTTGTCAAGAGCTACGGGATCGCGGGAACCGGCTGCTGGCAATATTCACAGGCAAGCCCCGAGATTTGGGACGTCTTTGCCGAAATGCTTCATCAAGGGAAGCCTGCATCAGATTATTCCGAGCCGTATTGATCCTGAAAAGACATTACTAAACAGAAAGGAGCCTGAAACAGCGGCTCCTTTTTTTTACCCTATTCGATTTCCTTTTTTGTCAAACAGCTTTCCGAGTGCCTTTTCTACCGGAATTATTGAAATAAGAAGGATCCCTGTTTGTAAGAGTACGGTCAGCAAAAGAATCATCCCTACGGTGTTTTCGCTGAGTCTTCCGGTAAAAAGAAAGAGCCCGAACGAAAGCAGCATCATGATCGCACCGACCTTTATCCAGATAGCTCCACAAAGCTGATGCGCAAAATCCCAGGTTTCCTGGTTTCTCATAGATTTTAGAGTTCGGTATCCGACTGTGCCATTGATCTTCTTTGGCGGATGCTTTTTCATTATATACCCGGATACAAGCATAACTAAGGGAATCACCATAAACCCTAAAAAGTTTAAAATCATATTATTGCCTCACAAAATCAGCTTACTTTAACACGACGACCGTCACGCCTTTGTTTCCGGCGATGCGGCTTTCCTGTTCCGAAAGTGCGGGACAGATCGACAGCAATTCGCGTTTTCTGTCTGTCCAGTTTTCGCCTCCGCAGGATGCGCGTATGATTCCGGCCAGACTTTCTTCACGTAATTTTCTTCGCACGGCAGATCCGATCTTTCCGCCAACGCCCGAAGATCCGTAGCCATGGATCAGAATGACCGCCTTTGTCCCCTGCCCCTTGCAGGTCATCAAGCGACTGACAAGCTCACGCAAAGCCTCCTCGACCGTGGGATGCCCGCGCTCCAAATTGACTTCTGCGATCTTTGTTCCATTCATCTACATTTCCTCATCTTTCTTTGATTTCAGTTTCTATTTATTCGACCGGTGGAAATTCCCGTCGGAATATATTTACTTTGGCTTTCATATTCGTCATAAAAGCTTCCTCTGGCTGTTGTTTCTTGTTTTCTCCGACCCAAAAGCGTTCTTTTCCTTTTTGCATGATCTCTTCATCAGGAAGTCCCTGGTCGATCAGCGAAAGAATAAAGTCTTTCAATTCGTCTGCCTTCTCTTTTGCCATGTCCCAATAGATCGGAACGAGTTTATCATCGACCTGCATATAGTGTGGTGAAAAAATATGTGCGGCTCCGATCGCTCTGCATTTTTCGATAGAGGCGACCGCGTCGTTATAACTGGTGAGTATCGACGGCACCATGTCTTCTCCGTTTGGCATGACTCCCGTGCTTTCACTGGCAAACAGGATACTGTCCTCCTCTATATAATAACTCAAAGAACAGTTCGTATGTCCTTTTGTTTCAAAAACTTTTATATGGCGGTCTCCAAGGGATATCTCATCGCCATCGCCGACGACCCTGTCGATCCGGAGAAGGGCGTCATCGTAATCAAGGGCGGGCGCATCTTTTCCGAGATATTGCTTTGCGGCAATGTTTCCAAGTTTTCGGATCGTGGCCAAAGCTCCGGGTTTTTCAAGGGTCTTTTTCCCGTGTGCGGCTCCGCAGGCAACGAGATCAGGCCATTCCTTGCGAAGGAACGGCAGCCCGCCAAGGTGATCATCGTGAGTATGGGAAAGCAAGACATAGTCAAGAGGTCTTCCCTTCAGTTCTTTTTTTATATTCTCAACGAGCTCGGCTCCGCAATAGGCCATGCCCGCTTCAAAAAGTGCAGTCTTTTCTGATCCGAGCAGCAATGCCACTTCTCCGCCGTGACCTGCCGTAACTCTTCTGATATCGCCGATCATGTTTTTTTCCTCCTTTGATGTGAATTTCGTATCCCATCGACCGTAAAAATCGCAAGTCCCGCCCAAATCAGGCAAAAACCGATGAATTGATACAGATCGAAGCCTTCGTGAAAGGCAAAGATGCCAAGAAGCAAGCCCATGGAGGGCGAAATATATTCTGTGATTCCAAGGGCGACCATGCTGATGCGATTGGCAGCCATAGAAAACAGCGAAAGCGGGACTGCTGTAACAATGCCTGCAAGACAGAGCAAGCCGATCTGCCGAGGTTCTGCGACTCCCCAAATACCACGCCCGACGGATTCCAAATAGATGATCAGAGGTATCACGACCGGCAGTAAAAAAACCGTTTCGTAGAAAAGCGAAAGCAGCGCCGTAGCCTGCAGTTTTTTCTTGATCCCTGCATAAACAGCAAACGACATCGCCAGAAGCAACGCCATCACGGGAATTTCCCCATAAGAAAACAGCATGACAGCAACTCCCGCGCAAGCCGTTAAAAAAGCGGCAAGCTTGTATTTGTTAAGCTTTTCTTTGAAAAATACGATGCCGAAAATACAAATCACCAAAGGTTCAATATAATAACCGATGCTTGTCTGGATGACATAGCCGGTATTGACCATGAAGATGTAAAGTCCCCAGTTAAAGGAGATCACCGCTCCGGCGAGAAAAAACACGCGGATGGCACCCTTCTTTTTCAACGGGGCAATGATCCCTTTCCACTTGTATACAAAGAGGTCCACTACAAAAACAAGCACGCAGAGCAGGACCAGACGGTATAACATGATGGCAAGCGGGTCGATCGGACGGAGAAGCTTCCAGTACACAGGCAAAATGCCCCATAGAAACGCACACAGAATGGCCGCGCCGATTCCTTTTTTATGTTCCCATTTTTGCATTGCTTCTTTACTGTTATCCACGTTTCTGCCCCTTATTTGAGTTTTTCGATCAATTGTTTCATATCTTCCGGCAGGGGGGCCTCAACGACCAATCTTTCCTTTGTGATCGGATGATCGAATTCAAGCCGTACCGCATGGAGCGCCTGACGTTCGATCAGCGTTTCATCTGCCTCTCCGTAAAGGCTGTCCCCGACCACAGGGTGGCCGATATGCGCCATGTGGACTCGGATCTGGTGCGTCCTTCCGGTTTCAAGCGTGATCGAAAGCATGGCATAGCCGCTTTGAAATCGTTCCAGCACGCGATATCTTGTCACAGAGGGATAGGCGTCTTCAACTACCTGCCGCCGAATGTCCTCAGGATCGGGCTGCCCGATCGGAAGGTCTATGACAGCCTCGTCTTCTTCCGGCAAGCCATGAACGATAGCGATGTAGTTCTTGATGACCCGGTCTTCTTTTGCCTGTCTTGCAAAATCATCCTGGCAATGTGATTTTTTGCCGATCAGCAAAATTCCCGAAGTATTCATATCCAGACGATTTATAAAACGGATCTTGTAAGTTTCTCCGCTGTCGAGCATATGCTGCATGATGCCGTTCGCCATCGTATGAGACACATGGCCTTTGGTCGGATGCACGACAAAACCGGGTTGCTTGTTGATCGCGAGCAGATCCCGGTCTTCATAGAGCACCTCTATTGGTATGTCTTCCGGTTCAAAACCGCTGTTTTCATCCGGCATCGACAAAAGGATCAGATCACCGACCCTTGCTTTTTCGTAAAGTTTGACCGGTTTTCCATTCAGAAAGACGCCGTCCGTGTCCTTTAGCTTTCGCAGCAGTCTTGTCGATATCCCCATTCTGGATTTCAGTACGGTTTTGATCGTTATGATTTCGTCATTTTCAGTGACTGTGTATTGATAACCTTCCATTCACGTCCTTTTTTTTGCTTTTATTTTTTGTATTTATTCAAACTATAAGAATTTCGTTTTTACCTTGCTCCAGAAATCGTAGTTTTCAAATCGCATCAGCTTGACGATGGTCTCAGAAAAACTCACGCTGATCTCTTTTGCCCTGATGTGCTTGTGTTCCATTCCGTCAACGACTATCATCAGGCCTTCTTCTTTGTGGTATTCGGGATGGATATCAACGACGAGCTCGGGCGGCAACACGACACTTGAGGTAAAGGATCGGTAAGCCGTCGTGTTCATTGGAGCGATCGGCGTGATCTGAAGCACGGAAAGCCTTGGATCAACGATACTTCCGCCGAGCGAATAGTTGTAAGCGGTGCTTCCCGCGGGTGTGGAAACCACGATCGCGTCGCCGCTGAATCGCTCAATAAAGCTTCCGCCGATCGACAGGTTCAAGTGTACGTTCCGGGAGCTTACACCTTTCACCATGACTTCATTCAGACCTTTATATTCCTTTTCCTCTCCGCTCTCTTCGACAACCCCGGCACGGATCGTTTTGAGTTCCTGTATCACAAAACGGCCCTGGCTGTACCAGAAGATGAAGTCATCCAGATCGTTCGTATGCAGTTCTTCAAAGAAACCAAGATGCCCTGTATTGATCCCCAGAAACGGGATCGCCGGGAAATCATACTCATGGAGCGTTTTCAGGAAAGCTCCGTCTCCGCCGATGCTGATGATCAGCTCGGCCTTATCCGAAAAAGCTTTCGGAACGCAATAGCCGCAGTTTTGAAGCTTTCTGCGGAGGAGTTTTCTGGTTTCCTGCGAGTAAAGATCGTCATTTGCAAAAATGTTTATGACCTTATTAGGCATCTTCATTCTCCGTTCCGTTTTTTACAATGTTCCGTTTATACTATAATTTATTTTGACTTAGCTTATAATATTTCTTCTAACTGGACTAATAAGCTTTCAAAAGTCTTCATGGCATCCCTGATGGGCTCGGGGCTGCTCATATCGACACCTGCCATTTTCAGCAGTTCGATCGGATAATTGCTTTCTCCCGAGCGGAGGAAGGTCAGATAATCCGAAACAGCGGTTTCCCCGCCATGAAGGATCCTGTCGGCAAGTGCTGCTGCCGCCGAATATCCTGTCGCATATTTATAAACATAGAATGCATTGTAGAAATGCGGGATCCTCGCCCATTCCATGGCGATCTGCGGATCGTAGACCATTTTCTCGCCAAAGTATTTCTTGTTCAAGGCAAGGTAGGTTTCGGAAAGCCATTCTGCTGTAAGCACGCCCCCATTTTCGACCTCGCGGTGTGTC
>CAZKCB010000138.1:0-5974 GCA_964550965.1 uncultured Oscillospiraceae bacterium | reverse complement strand
CGAACCGCATTACGAAGGCCGCCATTGAGCTTTCACCAGGCGCTACTTCGACGCAGCGCTTTTACTATTTGTTCAATCGCGGGGGTTACTGCAATTCAGGGCATACCAACACCAAGACAGCGACATGGAGCATTCTTGATGCAGGAGGAACGGATGCAACGATTTCTGCCACTACTGCAGCAGGGCGTTACAATTATGTATCTGCGGTGCTGTCTGTTTCAAAGCCCGGAACCGTCATATTGAAGGCAACAGAAACCTGGTCTCATGATGCGGGATTGAAACCTAATGATATTACATTGATTGTAACGGTAAACAAAAAACAAAGCGTAACATTGCCAAGCGGTACCGGATATACTGCTTCTGCATATAATTCCACCAGTCCGGTGGACTATGGCAGTGATTACAGCTTCCGCATCACGCTGGACAGCTTACACGATCAATCTGCCATAATCGTAGAAGAAAATGGAAACACACTGACTCCTGTCTCGGGTATTTATACGATAAGCAATATCAGGGAGAACAAAACCATCACAGTGGAGGGTGTTACACCTAATACCTACAGCGTTGCCCTCAACACCAACGGAGGGACCATTTCTCCCGGGGCAATCATTGCGTACACCTTTGGGATCGGCGCAACACTTCCAAGTTCAACGGATATCAGCAAAAATGGTTATGTTTTCAATGGCTGGACAGAAACAAATGATGCTGCAGATACGACTTATATAAGCAGCATCGGAGCTGCCTCAACGGGAAATAAAGTATACTATGCAAAATGGACGGCCCTTCCGGCAGGCGGGCCTTCCTCGCTTACGGTAGATGCACCTTCCCTGACTTATGGCTATACGACAGGGGTTGTAACGGTCAGTGCCATTGCCGCAGAAGGAAATACCATCAGCGGGTACCAGTGGTATTCCTGCGACAGCAGCGGAAACAGTGAAGCAGTCATCAATGGGGCGACGAGCGCAGCCTTGTCTCTTCCCACGGGCATGGATGCGGGCACTTATCATTATTTCTGCCGGATCGCATCTACAAGAAATGGAAACCACCAAACGGTATTCACGGATTCAGGTGTTGCTGCCTTAAGCGTTGCAAAAAAAGTTTTGACATTGACGGTAACAGCAAACAATAAAGTCCATGACGGGCTTGATACCGCGACAGGTACGGTAAGTCTGGGGGGCATCGTTCTTTCCGATAATGTAACTGTCAGCGCGATCTTTACCTTTGCCGATTTCAGTATCGGAATGGGCAGAACCGTAAATGTTACGAACATAACGCTTGGGGGGATCGATGCTCCGAACTATTCGGTAACAAATTCCGCGATCGCTACGGCAGATATCCTGAACCAGAAATCTTCTTCCAAGAAAAACAATGAAGTTTCGATCCTTGTCAACGGAAATGTGGAAAGTACAGGGACCTCAACTACTTCCGTCATTGGTAACAAAGAAACAACTACCGTTAAGATAGATGATCAAAAGGTAGATGAAAAATTGCAGGCAGAAGGAAAGAATGCGGTCGTGACGATTCCGCTCAATAAAGGCAGCGAGGTTATGATCGGCCAGTTGAACGGTCAGACTGTAAAAAATATGGAAGCAAAAGAGGCCGTTCTTGAGATCAAAACCGAGAATGTTACCTATACGCTTCCTGCCGTGCAGATCAACATAGATGATGTTTCCGCGCAGCTTGGCAGTGCCGTCGAACTCAAAGACATCAATGTCAAGGTTTCGATTTCTGTTCCGGGAGATGATACCGTCAAAGTGATCGAAGATACAGCTGATAAAAACAGTTATCAGCTTGTAGTCAAACCCGTCGAATTTTCGATCACATGTGAAAAAGACGGCGTGAATGTCGAAGTATCGAAATTCAAGGGCTATGTTGAGCGCCTGATTTCGATTCCCGCCGGAATCGATCCCAACAAAATAACGACAGGTGTCGTTCTTAATGCAGATGGAACGTTTTCCCATGTTCCCACAAGCATCGTCGTCGTTAATGGGAAATATTATGCGAAAATAAACAGCTTAACCAACAGCACCTATTCGGTGATCTATAATCCGGTCGAGTTTGCTGATTCGGCAAATCATTGGGCCAAAGATGCAATCAATAACATGGGATCGAGACTTGTGGTCAGCGGCATTGACAAAGACACTTATGAACCGGATCGTGATATTACCCGCGCAGAATTTGCGGCGATCGTAATGAGAGCATTGGGCTTGCAAGCAGGTACCGGTAAAAGCAGCTTTAGCGATGTAGCCCAAACATCCTGGTACTGTGGATCTGTGATCACCGCATTTGCTTATGACATCATTGAGGGTTACAGCGCCTCAACGTTTGGGCCGAATCAAAATATTACCCGGGAACAGGCTATGAGTATGATTGCAAGAGCAATGAAGCTTACCGGCATTGACATTGGTATGACAGATAGTGAAGTCAAAACTTTGCTTGCGGGTTATACCGATTCGGTAAAAACCGAGAATTATGCTAAAATCGGAATTGCTGCATGCATTAAAGCAGGTGTGATTACAGGCAGAAATGCAAACAGCATTGCACCGAAAGAAAATATCACCAGAGCTGAAGTTGCTGTTATCTTACAAAAAATGCTTCAGAAATCTGAGCTGATCAATACCATATAAAGTTAGTCTGATTTTCTAAAAAACTCTGTTTACAGAACAAGCTTTGCTCACAAAAAAATTGTGGTGGCTTGTTCTGTGATCGGAGTTTTTTTTATGAGCCAGGAGAACTCGTAAATAACCGTTAAATAGTCTCAAATGTCAAAACTAATACAATTGTTCTCGCAAATGAAACAGATCATTTGCAGGATAGATCCTGGCGAGCAGAAATGTACTCCACAAATTAGGATTTACCATTTTATTCACTTGAAATGCAACGTTTTATTTTCTTCTTGTAATTATATTGGATTATGGCACATGTTTTGCTTATCAATAATACGCTTTAACTTATTTTTTATTCCCAAGGTGCCGAGAAAACAAATTATTATGGAGAAACTAATGAAAAATGAAAAAAATGAAGCGAGCCAGACACTGGAGCGCGGTATCAAAGGATGGCAGGTTGGATTTATTGCATTGGGAGGAGTCATAGGATCCTGCTATTTTCTTGGTGTGGGTTACACGATCAATAAGATGGGCCCCGCCGTATTATTGGCGTATGCTTTGGTTGGAGTTATCGTGTACGGACTGATGGTTTCCTATGCCGAATTGTTGGTCAATCTTCCGCGTTCCGGTTCCTTTGTGGCCTACACAAATGAATTTTTAGGCGAAACAATATCGGTTGGAATTGGCTGGTCGTTTTGGTTCAACTGGGTATGCTATGTACCGTCGGAGGCTGTGGCTGTAGGAACCTTAGCAAATGCAATTATTTCAAATTATATTCCGAATGCCAATTTTCAGTTCGTAATATCTGTAATTGCGCTACTGATCATCTCGATCATTCAATTGGCAGGTGTTCAGAGCTTTGCAAAAATAGAGTCCACACTGGCAATCATTAAAATAGGTGCAATCATTGCCTTTATAATTGCAGCAGCCGGAATTTTCCTTGGAATATGGGGAAATACACATGGATTTGTTGGAACATCAGTGGTTCTTGGAGATCCGACAAAGTCCATATCAGAGCAATTATTTCCTGCGGGAGCTTCTGTTATTTTGATTATGATGGTAACGGTCCTTGTTACGTTTCAGGGGACTGAAATCGTTGGTCTTACAGCTGCCGAAGCGCAGGATCCTGAAGTAAGCGTGCCGATGGCATGCAAGAGTGTGACTTACCGTATCGTAGGGCTTTATATCCTACCGATCCTGCTGCTTGTGTTGCTGATCCCTTTTAGCCAGGCCGGCGTTGAGGATTCGATATTTAGCATCACGCTTCAAAAATACGGGTTGGGCTGGCTGGCCGCCGGTGTATCGGTCGTTATCATCATAGCGGCATTCAGCTGTGCAAATTCAGGATTCTATGCAACGACACGCTGCCTTTATTCTTTATCAGTAGAAGGCCTGGCACCCAAAGGGCTTTCCAATCTCAACAAGCATGCAAGTCCCCAAAACGCTGTTGTTTTTACGATTATTCCGATGTGGATCGTATTGATCATCGGATCCTTCTTTTCCGGAGGTAACCTGTATACGAATTTACTGACGATGTCCGGTTTCACAGGAACCTTGTGCTGGGTTGGTATTATAGGGTCGCAGCTGATCTTCCGGAAGAGATTGAAAGCAAGAAACTATGATGCAAAAAGCATTTTGAAAGCAAGAGTGAAATATACGATCGTTCCGGCTTTTGCACTGGTTGCACAGTTTACGGGTCTGATGTTTCTGATTTTTGATAAAGAAAAGATTTCTGTCTTTATCATGGCCGTCGCTGCAATCGTGTTACCGATGACGATTCGTATTATTGCCAAGAAAACAGGACATACAAGAGAACTGAACACATTAAAGAATGGTGAATTGTCCTTTGACGAAAAATATCCGCCGATCGAAGATGTAAAATAAAAGATATCACAGTAAACCTCCGTCTATTCACTTGGACGGAGGTTTTTTAATGGAATGTTCGAAAAGAAACTATAACCCTGACACCGTTTCATCACAAAAGAAAAGTAAACTTAGTTTCAGGCAAGCAGGCCATCAAAAAATGCAGGAAAGGAGAGAATGAAACATGAGTAATGAAAATGCGATGGACTTCAGACATGAGTATAAGCATTATATTAATCCTGCTGATGCGATTGCGATAAAACAAAGACTTATGCTTTTAGCCAGACCGGATCCCCATGCAGGGTCAAACGGAAAATATCGCATTCGAAGTCTATATTTTGAAACGCCGGACAACAAGGTTCTGAGAGAAAAACTCGACGGAATAAATAATCGTGAAAAATTCAGGATACGATACTATAACGATGATACAGACTTTATAAGGCTTGAGAAAAAAACAAAGGTAAACGGGCTTGGAAACAAGCTTTCCGCGAAGATGACGAAAGAGGACTGTGAAAAACTGATTGCCGGTAATTTGGCATGGATGAAGGACTCGAAACAGGATTTGGTTTTGGAACTCTATGCGAAGATGAAATACCAGCAGCTCAAACCGAAGACAATCGTTGATTACATCAGAGAGCCTTTTATCTATAGCCCTGGGAACGTAAGGGTCACGATCGACAGTCAGATCAAGACAGGGATCAACTCAAAAGACCTGTTTTCTAAAAACCTTCCGGCTGCTCGAATCAATGAAGCTAACATCATCATACTTGAAGTAAAATATGATGGATTTCTGCCGGACATCATTAGAAACGCAGTACAGACCAATAACAGAAAAGCGACCGCTTTTTCAAAATATTCGGTAAGCAGAATCTACGGATAAATCAAGAGTAAATCAATATAAGGGGTGCATTATGACGTTTAATGATATTTTTAAATCCGGTTTTGTTGAGAATGTGACAACTTTTTCTCCGATCGATACGGCTATCGCTCTTGCGTTATCGTTCGTGCTGGGGCTGTTCATATTTTTGATTTACAAAAAAACCTTCAGTGGAGTCATGTACTCTTCTGGATTTGGGGTGTCGCTCGTTGCGATGTCTATGATAACGACCTTGATCATATTGGCGATCAGTTCCAATATAGTCCTCTCACTCGGCATGGTCGGTGCGCTGTCTATCGTTCGTTTCAGAACGGCGGTCAAAGATCCGATGGATATCGCCTATTTGTTCTGGGCCATTTCTGTTGGCATCGTAGTTGGCGCAGGGATGATTCCCTTGTCGATATTCGGATCGGTTTTCATCGGCATCGTTCTGCTGGTTTTCGCAAATAGGAATTCAACAAACGATCCCTACATCCTGATCCTGAATTGTGACAGTGCAGAAGCCGAGAAATCAGTGATGGATGCAGTAAATGCAGGTGCAAAAAAGCAGGTTTTAAAATCAAAAACGATTTCTGCGCAAGGGATCGAACTGACTGTAGAAGTAAGATTAAAAGATAAAACGACAGAT
>CAZKCB010000137.1:0-5986 GCA_964550965.1 uncultured Oscillospiraceae bacterium | reverse complement strand
CTTCGCGGATAGTAGGGAATCTTCAAGTTGAAGAATCGGAGAGGTCCGAAGCGCCCGCTATTGTGAAAATAAGAATCGGCGGAACTGCCGTGATTTTAGCTGAAGGCGAGATCTACATATAAAAATCAAAGAAGACAGAAAATACGAGAAATAAAACAAAAGAAAAACGCAGGAAGAGCTTTGGCTTTTTCTGCGTTTTTGATGGTGCAAAATTGCTTTTTTTAGAACGAAATTTAGTAAAAAAGAAGGCTGCCGATCTGATACACTGCAAAAGATACGATCCAGGCTACTGCGATCTGAAAGATAGCAACGAAGATAGCAACCTTCGTTCCGCCCATTTCACGGCGTATCGTCGCCAGAGTCGCGATGCAGGGAACATAAAGAAGGCAGAAACAAAGAAATACAAACGCGGTCAGCGGCGTGAAAATCGTATGAAGCATCATGCCCAGCGATGCTGTATCGGGCGCACCTGTAAGAACGGCTAAGGTACTCACAACGGCTTCTTTCGCGGAAAGGCCCGTGATCAAAGCAGTTGCTGCACGCCAATCGCCAAAGCCCAGGGGCGCGAAAAATGGCGCGGCCCATTTTCCAAGGGCGGCAAGCATGCTGTCGTCACTGCTGTGTACCATATTAAGACCTAAATCAAAGCTTTGAAGCACCCAGATCACGATCGTCGCAATAAAGATAACGGTAAACGCTTTCTTGATAAAGCCTTTGACATTTTCCCACATCCGAAGCCCAACGCTTTTTGCTGCGGGGATCCTGTAATGGGGAAGAACTAGGACGAAAGGAACCGGCTTTCCGCTGTAAATGGTGTTTTTTAAGAGGAAAGCACAAAGTATCGATACGACGATGCCTGTAATATAAAGGCCGATCAGCACGAGGGCTTCATTCTTTGAAAAAAAGACGGAGGTGAACATTGCGTAGATCGGAAGCTTTGCACTGCAGGACATAAAAGGAATCAATATCGCTGTCATGTGCCGGTCGCGCTGGCTTGGGAGGCTTCGCGTGGCCATGATCGCAGGAACACTGCAGCCGAAGCCGATCAGCATAGGTACGATCGAACGTCCTGAGAGTCCGAGGTGACGCAGAAGGCGATCCATGACAAAAGCGACCCTCGGCATGTAACCGCTGTCTTCGAGGATCGAAAGGAAGAAGAACAGCACGGCAATGATAGGTAAAAAAGAAAGAACGCTGCCGACTCCCGCGAATACGCCGTCAATGATGAGCGAATGAAGCGCTGCGCTCACATTGGCCTCGGAGAGAAGTTGATCGACCCAAAGAGTAAACGTGTCGATCCCGTAGGAAAACACATCGCTGAAAAATGCTCCGACAACGGCAAATGTAAGCCAAAAAACGAGGAACATGATCCCGAAAAAAATGGGAAGAGCAAAGATCCTGTGGGTCAGAATGCTGTCTATTTTTAAAGAACGCAGGTGCTCTTTGCTCATTCCTTCTTCTTTGAATACGGTATGTTTACAAAGGTTTTCGATAAACGCATATCTCATATCTGCCATAGCGGCTTCCCGATCTGTTCCGAGATGCGCTTCCATATCATCCACGATATGATCAATGATATCGCGCTCCGGCGGAGGCAACTCCAATTCATCCATGATCCGTTCGTCGCCTTCGACGATTTTTGTACTGCAAAAGCGGATCGGCATTTTTGCCTTTTCGGCATTTTCTTCGATCAAATGGGTGATCGAATGGATCGCAGTATGAACGTAACCGCTGCAAAAATCAATTTTTCGGGGTTTGTTCTTATGCTCTGCGGTATCGATCGCGCTATGGATCAAGTCATGGATCCCTTCGTTTTTGCTTGCGGAAATCGGAATGATCGGTATCGTCAATTCTTCCTGCAGAACATCAAGATCGATCGAAATACGGTTGTTTCGCATTTCATCCATCATATTTAAAGCCATGACCATAGGGATATCAAGTTCCATGAGCTGTAAGGTTAGATAAAGATTCCGTTCGATGCTTGAAGCATCGACGATATTGATGATCACATCCGGGCGTCCATTGACTAAAATATCGCGTGTTGAAAGGTCTTCTTTGGAATAGGAAGATAAGGAATATAGACCAGGAAGTTCGATCACGCTTACACCCTTGTGATTTTTTACGGGGCCCTCTTTTGTTGCTCTCCCTGGATTCGAAAAGAAACCCGCGTGCTGGACACCGCCGGTCATTTGGTTGAACAGAGTCGTCAGCCCGCTTGTCGGATTTCCAACCAAGGCAATCGTGAGACTCATTCGGTCACCTCCTCGATTTGGATCTGGCGCGCATCATCACGCCGAAGCGTTAATTCATAGTTTCTGAGAAACAGTTCCATGGGATCGCCGAACGGGGCCACCTTTCGGACCATGATCCTTGTATTGGGCGTCAGTCCCATGTCGAGCAGTCTGCGCCGCAATGCACCGTGCCCTCCGACGCAGCGGATGATGCCGCTTTCTCCCGGTTTCAGTCGATCAAGTGATGAAAAAGGACATTCCGGATGCCTTGCGGGGGCTTCCGGTTTTCGATAGGTCCTGTTTTTTTGTTTTTGATGTCGAAATTGTCTCATTTATTATGATCTCCGTTATTCTCTCTGAGCACTCAGGAAATGGGGTTGCGTCCTGCGGTTACGATCATAGTGATCATTCTCGAAAGTGATGATACAAGTAATATAGCCATGGCAATACCTCCTGCCATAAGCAACGTTTCCGTTCCGATCCTTGCGGTTTCAAGCATGTCGTCGGACATCAAAGAAAGCATTGTATTGTACATGCCTGCTCCGGGAACGAGCGGGAGCACTCCGGGGATGATAAAAATCAGAGAGGCTTCCTTAAACAAACGGCAAAATATCTCGCTCACAAGGCCGACAACGCAAGCACCGATAAAACAGGCGAGCACTGCGGATATATCGAAAAGCAAAAGAAATTGGTAAACCGCCCAGCCGCAGGCACCGACGAAAGAAGCCGGTGCAATATGACGAAGGGGAACATGAAAGATCAGACAAAAACCAAAGGTTGCAAAAAAAGCATATATGAATTGGAGAAAAATCATCATAGCACACCTCCGCAAAGAACCCAGAGGGCCAAAACCATACCGACGCCCGCAGCGGTACTCGCTGCGATCAAAGAGGCTTCGAGTCCTCTCGCAGAACCTGCAAGGAGGTCGCCTGCCAAAGAGTCACGGACTGCGTTTGTTAAGGCAAGTCCTGGTAGAAATATCATGATGCCGCCGATAATGATGGCGTTCAGATTGATACCGGGGCCGAAGCGAACTGAGAGTATCGAGATAAACGCCGTCAAAGCACAAGCGAAAAAGTAGCGAATGTAGCTGTTCAACTTGAAATGCTCAAGAATGAGAGCGAAACCATAGGTACATAGTCCGGTCACCAAAGCACAGCCAAAATCCTGCCAGGCTCCGCCGAGCATAAGAGTGAAAAAAGAAGTGATCATTGCTGCGCCTAGCATCTGCACGGGCAGACGATATTGCGGAGCTTTCGCGACTTCTTTTAAAAAAGTAAGGTCTGCTTCCATCGACGTAGTAGAATTTTCGAGTTCTCTCGAAAAAGAATTGATCGTCGATATTTTTGCGAGATCGATATTGCTTCCCTTGATCCTGCGGATCATAGTATGCGGAAAAGCATCTTCTCCGGCATCGATAGAGAGAAAAATACCTGTTGTCGTAGCAAAAACCTCGGCATAAGGAACGTGAAAAACCTTACAGATTTTTACTACGGTATCTTCTACCCTATAAATTTCAGAACCGCTTTTCAAAAGGATCTCGCCGGCAAGGAGCGCAAGGACGAGAACGTTTTTTTGCATTTGATTTATCATCTTACAGATATTCCTCCACCTGTATTTTTTGGAAATTCAGAAAATTTTCAAGGCCCTTTGTGATATAATGTACAAAAGTCTTTGCACAATGCATATTATACCATAAAGTGGGCGGGAGAAAGCAGAAGAAGAGATTTTTGTTGAACGAGCACTCGTTTTTGACAAAAAAGTGGCTAAAAATCTCAAAAAAGAGACAAAAACGAGGGATATCGTATCGAATGCGAGAATTATTGTCTGACAATAGGGCTGTCAAAAAAATAGGAGGTGTAGGCTGAAACCCTTTCGTTTTCGCATATTTCTGATAATTCCGTAGAAAATTTGGTATCTTTGATGTTTTGGCACGGAACTTGAAATAGATAGAGATGCAGTTAAGTACAAAAAAATGAACTAGTGGAACTAAGGAGGAATTACACAATGGCCGCTTATAAAGACGCTGCCTTAAAGGAAGCGAAAAAGGTACTGGGTTTTATTGAAAGACCCGCATTAACAGAAGACGAAAAAAAGCAGATCGTCAAAGAATCTATCGAAAACTTCAATACTAATGTAAACCCGGGTTGGCTGGAATACAGAAAATCCATGTCCACCGACAATGCTTGTGTAGAATGGACAGATACAGAAGAGCATTTCACAGACCTCAACGGAAATGACTTCATCGACTGCCTCGGCGGTTTTGGTATCTTCACCTGCGGACACAGAAATCCGGAAATCCTCAAGTATGTAAAAGCTCAGCTCGACAGATACGCCCTGCACAGCCAGGAACTCGTTGACCCGCTGAGAGGTTACCTTGCAAAGCTCGTTGCTATGATCACTCCTGGCGACCTTCAGTATTGCTTCTTCACCAACGGTGGAGCAGAAGCTGTTGAAATGGCTTTGAAACTTGCCAGACTTTCCACAGGCGGCAGATATTATATCTCCACTGTTGGAGCATTCCACGGCAAATCCTACGGTGCTATCTCCATGGGCGGCAAAGCTGCTTACAGAGAAGATTACCTTCCGATGATCCAGCAGGTCCAGCACGTTGCTTACGGTGACGCTGCAGCTATGGAAACCGCGATCAAAAATCTCCACACTGTTGGAGAAAAAGTTGCCGGCGTTATCCTTGAACCGATCCAGGGCGAAGCTGGAGTTATCATTCCTCCCGCAGGCTACCTCAAAGCTGTCAGAGAAATCTGCGACAAGTATGGCGTAGCTATGATCCTCGACGAAATCCAGACTGGTATGGGCAGAACCGGTACCATGTGGAGATGTGAATATGAAGATGTCACTCCGGACATCATGACTTTCGGAAAAGCATTCGGCGGCGGCATCATGCCGATCACCGGTATCGTTGCAAGACCGAATATGTGGGGACAGAAACTGATCGACAATCCTTGGATCCTCGGTTCCCCGACCTTCGGCGGCAATCCCTTGGCTTGCTCCGCAGCTATTGCGACTATCGGATACATGCTCGAAAATGATATTCCGCAGATGTGCAAAGAAAAGGGCGACTACTTCATGGAGAAGCTCAACGCACTGAAAGTGAAATATCCTACAATGCTCAAAGACATCAGAGGCGCAGGCCTCCTGATCTGCATGGATTTCCCCGCAGCAGAAGTTGGCTACGCAGTAGTTAAGGGACTTTTCAGCAGACACGTCATGACCTCTGGTACTCTTGTTAACGCGAAGGCAGTTCGGATCGAACCGCCAGCCGTCATCAAGTACGAGACCATCGATATCGTTATCGAAAAGCTCGAAGAATCGATCATTGATGCTAAGAAAGAGTTCAAGCTGTAATCAGCTTACACCTTTACTCCAATCACCAGGAAAAACCCTCGCAAGAGGGTTTTTCTGTTTTGTGGATTTCTACTGCCGGCTCCCTCACGCTCATGCCTATTTCTTCGCCCACCTGCGCTGCCGCTCATGCCCATCTCTTCACCACCTCCTCCCTCGACGTGCTCGGGGTGGGAAAATTGTCGAAAAGCCTGCAATCCAAACCTTCCGGCTTCGGCGAAACAGGCCGGGGTAGGCAAATGCAGCCAATCATCCCGTATGCCCACCCATCGCGCGCTACTCGCGCAGCCCGGGGGTGGAAAATTGGCAAAAAGCCCGCGAATCCCCACCTTTCGGATTCGACGAAAAGGGCCGGAATAGGGAAAACGGAGAAATCAGTCTTGTTAACCACC
>CAZKCB010000136.1:0-6000 GCA_964550965.1 uncultured Oscillospiraceae bacterium | reverse complement strand
CAATGGCATCAAATCCATCTTTTGATCCAAACCTTTTTGCAACGGGAATCAGCAACGAAGATTGGGCTTCCTTACAGTCGGAAAACCCGAGAGACCCTCTTTCTCCACTTCCCCTTTTCAACGTGGGTGCGAGAACAGCGGTGCAGCCCGGTTCGATTTTTAAAATGGTTACTGCAACAGCTGCGCTTGAAAGCGGGCTTGATCCGACACGGAAGCTTTACGATGGCGGAGCCGTAACTCTTGGAAATAGAACCTATGGCTGTCTCCTTTGGAACAGATCCAAACGATCCCACGGATATGAAGATCTTTATGATGCAATGGAAGTATCCTGCAATTACTATTTTTATGATCTTGTTGCGGGAAAAGACTTTTCGACAGGTAAATCACTTGGCCTCGACAATGACATGGGTATTGAAAAGATCACAAGCTATGCAGAACAATATGGCCTTGGATTGCCTACCGGGATCGAAATTCCCGAAACGGTACTCAGCGTCCCGAGCCAAGAGAAAAAAATGGAAGCAATGAAGACCTATCTGAAGAATGTTTTGATCGGTCGGGCGGAGATGTATTTCACTAAAAAAACGATCAGCAATAAAGAAAAATTGATGAAAAACATCGATACGATCGTAAGCTGGACCGAAGAAAACCCGGGGCGCAAAACCATCATGGAGAGGCTTGCAACACTTGGGGTAAAGCAGGATATGATTGAAACTGTCTGTGATCTCTGCAAGTTTTCCTATTTTAATCAAGCAGCCTGGACGCTTGGAGATGAACTGAATATTTCGATCGGACAAGGTGAAAATGCCTATACTCCCCTCCAGATGGCCAACTATATCGCAACCATCGGAAACGATGGGGTCAGGAATCAGGTAAGCCTTCTTCGCGCGATCGAGGGAAACGGGCTCGTAGAAAAACCTGCAGGTCAAAAGATCAAACTTAAAGATTACAGTATTCTTGATGACATCACAAAAGGTATGGTTCGAGTAGCAAATGGATCGGAAGGCAGTGCAAGATCTGTATTTGGGAATTTCCCGGTAACCGTAGCAGCAAAGACGGGTACGGCGCAAAGAGCCGGGAAGGTCAATCCGCCTGATGAAATAGAGTATCTTAAAAAGAATCTTTCGCGGATCAATTCTTCCTTGAACTGGTCTATGATAGAAGAAGAAAAAAGCCGGCTTTTGCATGATTACCCGGATGTTTATACGACTGAAAGCTCCGCGGCCAGACAGGCGGTCATCAATCTTTCCAGAGGAAAGATCACGTCGGCTTCGATCGACGCTTACAAAGCAAATTATGACAGTTTTGCGTGGTTCGTTGCAATGGCTCCGGCAGAAGATCCTGAAATCGCGGTCGCGGTATTGTTGTTTCAGGGAGGAAGCGGTCCTTATGCCGGACCGGTAGCAAGAGAAATTATCGGAAAATATTTAGGTCTTGATAAGTCCTACTCGGATTATAGTTTGGAAACTGTCGTGACGGAATAACCAGCGGCAGAAAAGGAGCAGCAAATGAGTGAAGTCATAATGGTAGCCTCGGGAAAAGGCGGAGTCGGGAAAACCGTGCTTGCAGCAAATCTGGGAGCGATATTGGCTCGGCGAGGAGCTTCGGTCGTCTTGGTAGACCTGAATCTCGGGCGCAGAAACCTTGATATTTGCTTGGGAATGGAAGATCGGATCGTTTACGATCTGACGGATGCGATCACCGGAATTTGCCGTATCAAGCAGTCTCTTGTTAAGGACAGGAGGTTCTCTTCCCTGTACTTGATTTCGGCGCCTCAATGCAGGAAAAAGCCCTTTATCAGCGAAAAAGAAATGAGTACGTTTTGCAGTGAATTGAAGCGATCCTTCGATTATGTGATCTTGGATGCGCCGGCAGGACATGATCAAATCGTCCTTGGAGCCGCAGCAGCAGCAGACAGAGCTGTTATTGTGACGGTGCCCGAATATGCAGCGATCCGGGATACGGATATGCTTGATGAAGTATTGAAAGAATCCGGAATCGGAAAGAGAAGCGTCGTGATCAATAAAATTATGGAAGGCCTTTATAATAAAGGAATCGTCCCTGAACCGTCGGCAATTGCAGAGAGCCTGAGATTGCCGATCAGCGGTTTGATTCCCTTTGATGAAAATATTCATATTTCAGCGAATATCGGTGTGCCGATCGCACTTGCAAAAGGCAGTTATATCGAAAAAAATCTTACACAGATCGTTGATCGAATCATAAAAAATTAACTCGACTTAGAAATTGATGATCTTGCTTCGGATGCAGACATTCAGAACCAATCCCAAAGCGATCATGTTTGTAACGACTGAACTTCCGCCGGCGCTGATAAACGGGAGAGTGATGCCTGTGACCGGCATTACGCCCATGGTCATGCCGATGTTTTCGAAAATCTGAAAGAAGAACATACTGAATATACCGATCACAACAAGGGACCCATAGAGGTCCTTTGCATTTTGTGCGACTTTCATCATTCTGTAGAGAAACAAGGCATAAAGTATAATCACAAGAAGACCGCCGATAAAACCCCATTCTTCGGAAATGACCGAGAAAATAAAATCAGAGTCCTGGACGGGGAGGAATTTAAGCTCCTTTTGCGTTCCCATAAAAAGACCTTTTCCGGAAAGCCCGCCCGAGCCGATGGCGACCTTTGACTGGTAGACCTGATAATTTCCGGGAAGAAGCATATTCTTGGGATGCAGGAAAGCGTCGATCCGATCCTTTTGGTGGCCGGCCATAAAGCGGTAGAGCACTGGCATACAAAGGACTCCGGCAATGCCGACTTTTGCGTAGAGGCCGCCGTTTATTCCGGCGGCAAAGAGCATGATCAAAGTAACGACGCAGATAACCAGAGCGTTCCCGAGATCGTTCTGCAAAACAACGATGACTCCAAGGAACGGAAGAACATAGGCCCCCGCAAGCGCCAGATCTTTGAAGGTTCTAAGATGTTCCTGTCGTCGCGACAGATAAGCCGCATAAATAAGAATGAATGCGATCTTAACGATCTCTGCAGGCTGCAGATCGATAGGCCCCAGATCGAGCCAGCCTCGCGCACCGTACTGCTCGATGCCGATGCCCGGTATAAAAACAGTAAAGAGAAAGAGAATGGAAGCGATGTAAAGCCGTTTTTCCATTGTTTCAAAAATTTTATAATCGATGGTCAGAATGACTCCGGCAGCAATCAATCCGATCACAAAAGCGATGATCTGGACTTTCATGCTTCGGGTAAAAATAAAGCCATCATCATATGCTGTACTGCCGATCGTAAGCACGCTTATCAGGGCAAAGGCCAAGGGGATAACAAGTAAGAGCGTGTCCACGTTTTTCAACAATTCTTTTAAATACTTCATAAGTGACATATCCTTTTTTTCTTGACATTTCGTTACATGCCCCATTATAATATACATTGTGTAAATATAGCAATATTTAAATATCGTTATACCACATATATAGTAATAGAAGGAAGAGGGAGGTGCATCATTATAGAAATCGTAATTCAAGTTATTATCACAATTGCAGCCCTGTGTATAGGGCTTTTGATTGGATATATTCTGCGAAAAAACGTTGCTGAAAAAGCAATCGGAAGTGCTGAACAAAAAGCCAAAAATTTAATACTGGATGCCGAGAATAAATCGGAGACCATCAAAAAAGAAATCACTATTGAAGCAAAAGAAGAAGCACACAGACTCCGCGGAGATGTTGAACGTGAAGTTCGTGAAAGAAGAGCGGAAATAACGAAGTCGGAAAGACGACTTGTTCAAAAAGAAGAATCTATTGATAAGAAAATCGACAACCTTGAGAGAAGAGAAGAAAACCTGATCAAAAAGGAACAAAAACTCGAGACGAAAGAAAAAGAACTGGACGGATTCATTGCCAAACAGATCGAAGAGCTCGAACGCATTTCGGGATATAGTGTCGAGGATGCGAAGCAGTTACTGCTTTCGAACATCGAAAAAGAAATTCGCTATGAAGCTTCGGTTATGATCAAAGACATCGAATCAAAAGCCAAAGAAGAAGGCGACAAAAAAGCAAAAGAAATCATTACGGGAGCGATCCAACGATGTGCTGCAGATCATGTATCTGAAAGCACCGTCTCTGTCGTACCGCTGCCGAGTGACGATATGAAGGGCCGCATCATTGGCCGTGAAGGCAGAAACATAAGAGCGATCGAGACTTTGACCGGGGTAGACCTCATCATCGATGATACACCGGAAGCAGTCATCCTTTCCGGATTTGATCCGGTCAGACGTGAAATCGCCAGGATCGCACTCGAAAAACTCATCGTAGACGGAAGGATCCATCCTGCCCGGATCGAAGAGATGGTCGAGAAGGCTGAAAAAGAAGTTGCCAATATCATCAAAGAAGAAGGAGAGCAGGCCACATTTGAGGTCGGTATCCACAATCTCCATCCCGAGTTGATCAAACTTCTCGGAAGGCTGAAATACAGAACGAGCTATGGACAAAACGTCCTTAAGCACTCTGTAGAAGTAGCGCATCTTGCAGGACTGATGGCCGGTGAACTCGGCATGGACATCAAACTTGCGAAACGCGCCGGATTGCTTCATGATATCGGCAAAGCCATGGATCATGAGGTTGAAGGCACACATGTCGATATCGGTATGGATGTCCTCAAAAAGTACAAAGAAACCGATGCCGTCATCAATGCGATGGCAGCGCATCACGGTGATTATGAAGCGAAGAGTTTCGAAGCCGTTCTGATTGCAGCAGCAGATGCCTTGTCCGCAGCAAGACCCGGAGCGAGAAGAGAAACACTTGAAACCTACATCAAGAGGCTGCAGACGCTGGAAGAGATCGCGAACACGACTCCCGGCGTAGAAAAATCGTTTGCGATCCAGGCGGGACGAGAGATCCGTATCCTTGCGAAGCCGGATGAGATGAACGATGAGGAAATCGTATTCCTCGCACGTGAGATCAGCAAAAAGATCGAAAGCGAGCTCGAATATCCGGGACAGATCAAGGTCAACGTCATTCGGGAAACAAGAGCGATCGAATACGCAAAATAGGTAAAAAAACCACTAAAACAGCCTCTCTGAGAAAGAGGGGCTGTTTTTTAGTGCTAGGCCTTGCGTTTCCCCTTTCTCTTGCTGTAAACGGCGATTTGGGGTATAATACGGGGGCGCAAAGCTCAGTATGGATCTGGCGATTGCCGGAATATTTATGAATAGAGGGATCACGGATGCTTGTATATTTAGACAACAGTGCAACGACGAGGCAATATGATCAGGTAACAGAGGAAATGCTTCGCCTGATGAAAGAAAATTACGGAAACCCATCTTCGCTCCATCGCATGGGAATAAGCGCGGAACGAGCTGTAAAGGCTGCGCGTGGAAGGATTGCAGAGGCCCTTGGGGCTGAGGCCGAGGAACTCTATTTTACAAGTGGTGGGACCGAAGCCGACAACACGGCTATTTTTGGCGCGGCCGAGGCGAAAAAAAGAAAAGGCAAGCGTATCATTACCTCAAAAATCGAACATCCGGCAGTGCTTGAAGCGTGTAAAAAACTCGAACAAAGCGGATTCCTGATCGACTATGTCGGAGCAGACCGGAAAGGACTTGTCGATCTTGCACAATTGGAAGAATGTTTGAACGATGAGGTGGTGCTGGTATCGATTATGGCTGTGAATAATGAACTGGGAACGGTTCAACCTGTTGGCGAAATCGGTTCGCTTGTAAAACAGAAGACCGAAGCACTCTTTCATACTGATGCAGTTCAGGCATTCGGAAAGGTACGTCTTTTTCCGGAAATGCAGAAAATCGACATGATATCTATAAGTGGTCATAAGATCCATGGGCCTAAGGGCATGGGCGCTTTATATATAAAAAAGGGAATACACATCGTACCACACCTTTATGGCGGAGGGCAGGAAAAAAATTTCCGGTCCGGCACAGAAAATACACCGGGGATTTGCGGGTTTGGTCTTGCGGCAAAGCTCATGAATGAAAACTTTGAAGAACGAGTCGCAAGAATGACAAAAATTAGACA
>CAZKCB010000135.1:2968-6002 GCA_964550965.1 uncultured Oscillospiraceae bacterium | reverse complement strand
CGCCCGAACGCAGTGTAGTACCACCAATTAGGGATCCTTTTTCGAGCATAATAACATCCGCCCCATTTTTTTTAGCCGTTATAGCCGCGGAGAAAGCGGCGGCGCCACTTCCGACCACAAGCACATCTGCCTGCATAGTGTAATCCATTATTTTCCTCCTCATCTGCACGATGCTCCGTTCATGCTATCGGATACAAAAATATTCCCGATCGAATCCTTTCTGTTCATAGACGGGACATCCTGAACAAATGCATCCGGCCTCTGCTTTTATACATTTACTGAGGTCAACGCCCGGAAGACAGTAACCGAGCGGGTCATTACACTCCATATAAGAAGGGCACATCTTACAAATGCACTGATTTTGGAGTTCTTGATCCATCTTTTCCACCTTCTTCTCTATTTGCATATCTAATATTCTTTTCTGATCCCAAATTCAGCGTTCTCGACCCATTCCTCTGCCCTTCTGAGTAAGGACGCCAATTCTTCAAGAACGAAGAGGTGCTGTTCTTCCTCTTTTATGAGGTATTGAAACAATTCTTTTTCTTTGGTTTCTTCGGTGTTTCCCAAATACTTCGTATACAATTCAACGCTTTGTTTTTCTTTTTCAGCAGCGATCCTGTAAAAATCGAGCTGAGTGGCTGTTTCTTTTTCCTCAAGCTTAATATCACCAATACCCTCAAACACATTTTTAGCTTTTGAAAGTGTTTCTGTTTCCTCTATTTGGTAAATTTCCCCTTTTTCTTTATCGCTTAAAATCTGAGCATGATTTTTTTCATCCTCAGCCAGCATAAGACATACCGTCTTAAGGCTGTTCTCTTTATTGAGTTCTGCTTGCTGGCGGTAGTATTTTTCTCCATCCAGTTCCATATCGATTGCAAATTTCAAATCATTCATGATCACACCTCTGCTTTTTCTTATTTCCCGAAAATACACAAAAAAACCGACATAAATATGTCGGTTTCGCAGTTGATTATGTTTCAGGGCCTCGCTAAAAACGCTTAATCGCATTTACGACAACCGACTTTTCATAATTCTCTGGCTATGTTATACCCACTTCTTCAAGGAATAAGACATGCTCCCCTGAAATTTATTTGTTTTTTAGTTCAAGCTCCATGAGCAAAATTTTTGAATTGGCTTCATCCAACTTTCTGATCGCGGTCAATTTATCCATGGCCATAGCGGATCTCTCTTTAATAAGGTCGATAGACCTTTTATACTCAGTTTCAAGCTGATCAGTCAACGCTTTGTTTGCAGCCAGGAAATTGTCATTCCTCGAATTCAGGTCCTCAAGATTTTTTGACAGATCTGCTGCGATTTGCTTTATGGTATCATTTTCGCGCGTCAGCAGTTCGATCGTCGCAAACTTCAATGAGTTTTCATTGTTGCAATTTGAAATGACTTCCACCTGCAGCGCAAGCTGCTCCGTCAAGTCATTGATCTTTGCGTTTAAATTCGCCAATTCGCCATCTGCTATGAGAGTTTTTAAAAATTTGATTTCATCGTCTTTTTCTTCAATGGTACTCGAAAGTTTTGAAACAGATGCAGCATGATCCTTTGTTTTCAGCATTTCCGCTTTTAACATTTCTTCCATTGACTGTTTTTCCTGTGCAGACTGTTCTAATTTCAATGAAAGATCATGGATAAGGGTTTTCTGCTGCTCCCTTTGCTTTTCGAGACGGCTTTTTTCGATGTCTGCTTTATGAAGCTCCACTTCAAGCGCCGCTATGTTGTTTTTAAGTGCTTCAACGTCTGAAGATCCGTCCTCACCGAGCTTATTGATCCGAAGGGACTGAGAGAGATCCTGATATTCAGACCCGACCCGGTTGATCTGCAGTTTGAGCGCTTCATTTACTTTTTTAAGATTTTCTTTTTCCTCAAACAATACCTGTTGATTGTGTGAAAAGGTGTCCGCCATTGCCTGCTGCTGCTTACGCAGTATATTCAGATAGTCCATCACGGAATTCTTTGTATATCCCCCCAAGGTGCTCCGCAGATATTGTTTGATATCTGCTTCTTCTGTTTTTAGTCTCAAGGTCTCGACAATATTGTTTTCATTATTCATTTCCTGCATCGGATATCCCTCCTTAGCGAATCGCTCCTTCGCATTACTCTTATATTTCCAAAACAAGCCCGTTTAAAACAAAGTCTTTACATGAATTCGCCGACGATCTGAACGATAGCCGGACCCAACAGCACAATGAACAAGACCGGAAAGATAAGACCGATCATTGGCAGAAGCATTTTGACCTGGACCTTCTGCGCCTTTTCTTCGACTTTACTGCGCCTGCTGGTACGCATAGCAGAGGCCTGGCTGCGAAGAACGTTCTTTATTGAAATACCAAGCTGTTCCGCCTGAATGATCGAGCCTGAAAATGTTTTTATTTCATCGATCTCGCAGCGTGAAGCAAAAAGTGCAAGCGCATCGCGTCTGGTTCTTCCCATTGTCATTTCGCGGTATGTGATGGTCAATTCGTCTATGAGCGGACCTTCAAAGTGACCTACAACATGCAGGATCGCCTGTTCAAAGCCAAGCCCCGCCTCTACATTTACACTCAAAAGATCAAGGACATCTGGCATTTGCTCCTCCATTGATTTGCGCCTGCTTGATATTCTGGATGTGAGATCGAAACGCATACCTGCATATCCTGCGACTCCGCCAAGGATGACTCCAAAGACACTTTTTGAACCAAGTCCCAGCAGTGCCGATAGTACCCCGGAAAATACAGCCACTCCCATAATAACAAAAAACCCGATAAAACAGTATTCTTCTACGCTCATGCCCATACCGGCCTGACGCAGCATTTTTTTAAGCTTGCTGCTCTGCTGCTTTTTAGTATCATTTTTAGAGCGAGGATCTTTCGGCATATACTTTGTGATTTTTAACGAAAAAGACTTGATTGCAGGCTTGAGAAAGCGTTCATAGAGCGGTTTGCTGAGATCTTCGTCAAGGATACTGAACTTTTGGACATCCTCATTGAGTATCTTCGAGACGCGTTTCCGAATGATATGCGAACGCTTTCCAAAATCGCCGAAA
>CAZKCB010000135.1:0-2958 GCA_964550965.1 uncultured Oscillospiraceae bacterium | reverse complement strand
CTACGATCTTACTAATTACCATAAAGCCCGTTGCTTCAAGAATGACCGATGCGATCAGCATTGCTTTTCCAATTCCTGTTGCAACAAACGATTGAAAGTAATCCGGATTTATCACCATAAGAACCAGTATGATAATGATGGGAAGCAAGCCTATGATCGTTCCGGAAGAACGGCCGGAGGTTGTAAGGATGCGAACTTCCGCTTTTATTTTCAGTCTGTCCTGCACCGTATCCGATATTACTTCCAGAATATCGCTTAGATTGCCTCCAACCTGCGTTGAAATCAGAACAGAAGAGACGAGCAAATCGAGGTCTTTATTCTTGACGCGTTCAACCATATGTTTCAGAGCCTCTTCAAGACCGATCCCATAATGTACTTCCCGCAGCACTTTCGCGAATTCTGTCGAAATCGGCGGATGCATTTCTGTTGCGATGCTTTCCATCGCCTGTTGAAAAGAAAAACCGGCCTTGATGCAGTTTCCCATAACCGTGAGGGATTCTCCAAGCTGCTTATTAAACTCATTCTGACGTTTTTTCCTTGAACGTTGTACAAGGAACGGAGGGACTGCCAGACCGATTATGCCGATCCCAATCGACGTGATCAGGTTTTGGCTGATAAAAAAAGCAAGAAGAGCAGGTACGACCGCGGCTAAAAACCATCCACACATAAATTCTGTTGCACTGAGTTTGACTCCTGACATAGCAAGATAATTGGAGAATTCTTTACTGGCAACCTGGAATTTATGCGATTTTTTCTTTTTATTTTTGTCGCGTTTTTTCTTTAATATCTCATCCTGGACCTCTTCAATATCAGCCTTTTTCAAGTACTTTGAAAGTCGTTCTCTCAAAATCAATTTTTCATTGCCGGATAAGACCAGCGTGAGTATCGAATATACAAATACTCCGCCCAGAGCCGCCATTAAAAAAACCGCTATCATTGTCTCCATCATTCACCTCAGTTAAAGAACCATTCGTCCTTTACATTAATTCCATTATCCGCAAGCTTTTCTATAAAGCTGGGCCGGATCCCGGTGGATAAAAAATTGCCTTTTAATTTTCCGGAAGAGTCCAAACCCTCAGCTTTGTAATAAAAAAGATCCTGAAGGGTCACGATATCGCCTTCCATTCCGACGACCTCAGTGATATTGACGATTTTCCTTGAACCATCTCTCATACGAGACTGCTGAACGATGATATTCAGTGCAGAGGATATCTGCTCACGGACAGCTTTGATCGGGATTTCCATACCGGACATAAGCACCATCGTTTCAAGCCTGGATACAAGGTCTCTTGGAGTATTGGCATGCGCCGTAGTAAGGGAACCGTCATGCCCTGTATTCATCGCCTGCAGCATATCCAACGTTTCACCCGAGCGGACTTCTCCGACGATGATACGATCGGGACGCATACGCAGCGAATTTCGGACCAGATCTCTGATTGTGATCTCTCCGGCATGTTCGAGGTTTGCCGGCCTGCATTCCAGAGTAATGACATGATTTTGAAGGAGCTGTATTTCCGCAGCGTCTTCAATTGTTACGATCCGTTCATTGCTTGGTATGTATCCGGATAAGACATTGAGCAGCGTAGTTTTTCCGCTGCCGGTCCCTCCCGATACGATGACGTTCATTTTACCTTTTACGCAGGCCTCTAAAAAAGATATCATCTTCGGAGAGGTGGAGCCAAAACGGATCAAGTCGCTGTCAGTATAAGGTTTTTTTGAAAACTTTCTGATTGTGATCGTCGGACCATTTAAGGCCAACGGAGGAATGATCGCGTTGACACGGGAACCGTCTGCAAGGCGCGCATCGACCATCGGACTCGACTCATCGATACGCCTTCCGATACTTGAAACGATACGGTTCAAAACATTCATCAGGTGTTCGGAATTTTTAAAAACAGTGGAAGAAAGTTCTATTTTTCCCCTACGCTCGACATAGACGCTGTATGGCCCATTGACCATTATTTCCGTGATTTCCGGGTCGATCAGAAGCGGTTCAAGTGGCCCAAGCCCGACTACGTTGTTGTAGATTTCCTTGACGAGGCGGGATCGGTCGCTTCTGGGGATCACACTGCCTTTATCCTCCACGAGAGTCTCAATGGACTGGAGAATATATTCTTCTTTCTGGATCTCTATTTTCGCGCCGGAAAACACTTCCTGATTGATAAGCTCTATGATTTCACCGTGGATCTTATCCTTCAGGTCAGAATATTCGTCTACAAAAGGAACGCTGCTTTTATTTGAAAATGAAACGGTTTCGTTCACTGCTTCCTGTATTTGAGGCGTTTTCTGTTTTTCAAGTCTTTCAAACAAACTCATAATATTCTCCGTTCTCTTTACTGTTGCTTTCTTATTGATGCGAGCCGCCTGCCCTTATCAAGGATACCTAATTTTTTCAGCTGCTTTGTGCTGAGTGACCCAATATCTTCTGTTCCTTCAAGAAGCAGAGAAGCCACCGAGGATACGGCCTGGCTGAGTTCGCTTTTCGGCAATCCGGTCACAAAAGGGACCCCCCGGTTGAGCGCAGTCACTGCAACTTTGTAATCGCTCGGTATCTTGGCCCATATGGGACAGTCTATCAATTTCTGCACATCGTTCAGTGTGATCGAGCTCATACTCTCAGCACGGTTTACGATGAGCTTTACTTTATCGAGCTGCTGGAGAGACTTAAGGATAGAAAGTGCCAGTTTTGAATTTTTCAGTATCGAAATATCAAGACCGGTCATAAAAAGAATTGTCGAAGATGCTTCAAGTGCAGAGATCGTGATGTCATTAAAGATAGGAGGGGTGTCGATGATCACATAATCATAGTATGTGCGAAGCAAGCTGAGTATGCGCTGTATCTTTTCAGCAGAGATAAGATCCGAATATTCAGGGCTTTCCGGTGCACAAAGGACGTGTATCCCACGGGAGTGAACGTTCAGATAGCTTTCCAACAAATCGATATTCGGGTCTGAAAGC
>CAZKCB010000134.1:0-6016 GCA_964550965.1 uncultured Oscillospiraceae bacterium | reverse complement strand
GGTTTCAGTGCTTCCTTGTGCCAAACTAATGCCCGTAACGCCACAAAATGCATGTCTAAACTCAAACGTAACAACACAACCGCTATCGGTGGAACTTCTCCGGCAAAACGTACAAAAATGGCAGAGGTCGAGGCTACAAGGATAGCTACGATAACGACCAGTTTTGCGTGGCGTTGAAACAGGTTCAATTTTTGCTCCATTAGCGTTTATTCCTTTTCTGTTTATTTGATATATTATATCATATATTTCGCGGAGAACGTTCATAATTTACTCCTAGATATGCAAAACAGGTTTATGGATCAACACAAACCTGTTTTGCCGTGCATATGATATTTTTTTTGACTCTTTTTTATTGTTTGTCTTCTTCCGGAAGACGCAGTTTGCGCTCGACGGTCACTTGAATTTTTTCTTGATAGTACGAAAATGCATATTCAACGGTCTCTTTGTCGACTCTGGGAGTCACGAAACTGATAAGCGGAACAATGATCAGCGAAACGATCATCGCAATGGCTCCCGCAACAGGCGGTGCGAACCAGCCTTGGAAAAGATTTGCGGTGTTAAAGCAAACTGCAAAAATCATGGAGGCCCATACCGCCGCTTTTGTTGTTCTCTTCATAAACAATCCATAGAGAAAGGGTCCGAGGAAAGATCCTGCGAGAGCCCCCCATGACAAGGACATCAATGTCGTGATCAGGTTGTTCGGATTGAGAGCGATAATGACCGAAAAGAACTCAAATGCGAGACAGAGAATTTTAATGATGATCATCTGATTCTTCTTGCTCATATCCGGGAAAAAGGTTCCGCGTAGAAAATCGAGTGTGAACGTCGAGCTGCTCGCCATAACGAGCGAAGACAGGGTCGACATTGAAGCGGAAAGGACCATGACAAGCGTCAATCCAATCAGCACATCCGGCATCACTGCTCCAACCATATTCGGAACGATGTTGTCAAAAGCAATGGTTCCGTCAGCCTCTCCCGAATAGTATAGGCGGCCAAAGGATCCGTTGAAATAAGATCCTCCGGAAATGATCAGCGCAAAGACAGTCGAAATGATCGTTCCTGTCTGGATCGCCTTTTCGTCTCTGACCGTATAGAATTTATGTATCATCTGCGGCAAGCCCCAAGTCCCAAGGCTTGTCAGAATAATAACGCTAAGAAGCGTCCACGGATCAGGCCCAAAGAACGAGGTGTAGACTCCTTTGAAGCCCGGCAGATCCGGCGATTCAAACTGTGACATACTCGTAACTGCAGCCATAAGTCCTCCCTGATCGTGAAGCACAACTGCTATGATTGCAACAATTCCCCCGATCATAATGACTCCCTGCACCATATCGTTGATTGCAACGGCCATATAACCGCCAAGAACGACATATAGTCCGGTCAGGATCGCCATCCCCACAATACAGTAGATGACAGGAAGACCAAAGGCCATTGCGAACAATTGCGAAAGCCCCTTATAGACAGAAGCCGAATACGGAACGAGGAATACAAAAATCAGTGCGGATACAACGACTTTGAGAACCTTGCTGTTATAGCGTTTTGCGAAGAAGTCCGGCATCGTTGCCGAATCAAGATGCTTTGTCATGACGCGGGTCCTGCGGCCTAAAATGACCCAGGCTAAAAGGCTTCCGATCAAAGCGTTTCCGATGCCGATCCAAACAACCGAGGTTCCGAAGCCCCAACCGAACTGCCCGGCATAGCCGACAAAAACAACAGCAGAAAAATACGTCGTTCCATATCCGAAGGCACTCATCCAGGGGCCGACATTTCTGCCCGCGAGTACAAAATCGTTTACATTGGTCGCATGTTTCCTGCAATAGATCCCGATGCCTGCGGTAACAACAAAGAACACCAGAATGATCAAAATTTTAGCTAACATTTCTTTTCCCTCCTAAACAGATAAAGTTTTCTTGCATGAGTCCACCCTGCATTTGCTTTGCAAATTGGGCTGGTTGAGAGAAGACAAGCTCCGGATATTAAAAAACCCGTCTTCTGACTTAGTCAGAGGACGGGATGTATTCCCGGGGTACCACCTCAGTTCGTGTATGCCTCACGGCATATCACCTTATCAAGTACGACGCCATTTTGCGTTTATACTAAAGCACTATAACGGGTGCTCCCGTCCCGGTCTACCGGGGCAAATGCCCTTTCGGCGGGAAGCTCTCGAAATGTATTCAGGAAGATGCAACACCTGCGCCTCTCACCGACCGGCAACTCTCTGTGGCTTTACAACATCCTTACTTTTTTTCGGTCATCGCTTTTTCGAATATCCTTTTGCCTACTTTAGCACTGTGAAGAGCTCTTGTCAATATTTTTTTCCTCTGTCTAAACTCTTTTTGCATCAGCAAGCAGCTTCGGCAAAGACTCCTCGTACGGAGGGTAGGCAATTCCTTTTTCCGTCACGACTGCCGTGATATATTTTGCGGGGGTCACGTCGAATGCAGGGTTGAAGGTCTTGACTCCGGCAGGTGCCATATCTTTTTCGTACCAAAGTCGGTAGATTTCCTCCCCTTTTCGCTCCTCGATCGGAATATCGTCACCTGTCGCGGTTCCAAGATCGATCGTCGAAGTCGGAACAAACATATAGAAAGGAATTCCGTATTCCTTTGCAAGGATCGCAACTCCTGATGTGCCGATTTTATTGGCGCCATCTCCGTTTGCCGCCATGCGGTCACAGCCGACGACTACGGCATCGATCCAGCCGTTTTTCATGACTGCAGAAGCCATGTTGTCGCAAATCAGAGTAACATCGATACCCGCGCGCGAAAGCTCCCACGCAGTGAGTCTTGCGCCTTGCAGAAGAGGTCTTGTTTCGTCGGCAAATACTTTGAAATCGTAGTTTCTCTCCTGCCCGATATAAAGCGGTGAAAGGGCGGTCCCGTATCTGGCGGTGGCCAGCGCCCCTGCGTTGCAGTGGGTCAGGATGCCCATCCCCGGCCGAAGCAAAGTGAGGCCGTATTCGCCGAGCATCCTGCAGCCGTCCTCGTCTTCCTGATGGACGGCTCTGGCCTCCGCCAGCAAAGCCGCCTTGATCGATGGGATTTCCTGTTTTTGATTCCCGAGAAGACAAGCCTCCATTCTTTCAAGTGCCCACGAAAGGTTTACCGCAGTGGGTCTCGCAGAATTGAGATATTCCTTATTTTCGCGAAATTCCTCAGAAAACGCCGCGAAATCGATTGCTTTGCTGTCTCGGATCGAAACGTAGATGCCGTAAGCCGCCGCAATGCCGATGGCCGGTGCGCCCCTGACCCTGAGCCAGTGGATCGCTTCCCAAACCGCTTCTTTCGTATCGAGAGTCAGCCATTTTTCCTCACAGGGCAACAGCGTTTGATCGAGGATCTGTAATTTCTCGTTCTCATATTTTATTGGCATGATATCCATGTTGTCTTCTCCCTATTCTAAACGCTATTTTCATTAGATAACCTCATTTCAAAGCTATACTTTATATATAGTCCTCTCAAGGTTATTGCTTTTTTCATTTCAGTTCGTATAGCCTAATAGCTACTTGGGCTGCAAATACTCGCGTACCGCTTTCCATACAAGCCCTTTTGGGATTTCATCGACATATCCCCCGGCACTTTCGATCTCTTCTTTTTCCGTTTCAGAAAGATCATATCCATTTTTCAATATGATAAAATCGGGAATGTCGGCTGAAATAGCTTTTTGGGGACAGCCGTAAATACAGCGCAGGCAAAGTGTGCATTTATCTTGAAATACTGGTTTTCCGGCGGTACAATCGATATTGCCCGTTGGACAATTCTCTTCACACCAGCCGCAACTGATGCAGCTGTCGTTTACACTCATTTTCTTGCCGATTTTTGTCACCGCTCTTTTTTGAAAGGTCAAAACCGCTGCAAAAAGCCAGCTGAAAAAGTCTGCTTTTCGCCTTCTCACTATGCCGGAAAGGATCTCATCTGTAATTTTTGCGGTTTTTACAGGCAATATCTGAAGCATCTGCTTCGCAACGCTCTTTGGTATCTCTGCAAAAACATTGGCCGGCATGATCAGCATTTCTTCATAGACCACTTGGTAGCCTTTTCTTTCCAGTCTTTTGATGCTGCCGATCCTGCAAGCACGGTTAGGAAACATCTCTCCGCCCCCGGAAACCGATATCACGGCCGCTTTTCCTTCTTTCACCGGCAAAATGCTTTCGATCCATCGATCGACGGGCAACGGCGCATTTAGGGCATAGACGGGGAAAAGCAAAAGCAGGAGTTCCTCTTTTCCCGACTCTGGTTCCGATGCTCGTTCCAGCGCTTCCCTTTGCTTTAGATTTTTGCTATTCACATGTGCATGTTCGCTGATTTCTGTCAAAGAAACCATCTGGCCCTTAGTCTGAAAATGCTCGGCAAACGAAGCCGCAGCTCTTGCGGTCCCTCCGGTTCCAGAGAAATATACGATGTTTACCATGTTTTCTCGCTCCTTTTCCTACATCAAATATTATTATATCATTTTCTATAAAGCAGAACAATGCAGTCAAAAAGGAACCGCCGGTCCTTTGCAATCCAAAAGGCCGGCGGTTCATGGTTTCGTTTAGAATTTCTCTGACTTCACGTTTTTATTTTTTGTTCGTCTTTATTTTCTATTAGTTGCCAAGTCCATAACCGTTCTTGACAAGGTAGCTCGCGAGAGTATCTTCTGCACCACTGATTTTATTTGCATAGCGGGTCGTATAAGATCCACGGCTGATCGCCGCTCCACCCTGATTATAAGCAGACAGCGCTGTAGTCTGGTTCCCGTAATAATCGATCTTATCCGCTATATATTTTGAGCCTAACTCAATGTTGATATGCGCGTCAAACAATTCGCCCCTCGATATTCCGAAGCGTTGCGCTGTCGCGGGCATGATTTGCATGATCCCTACAGCTCCGCTGCCAACGGCATCGGTACGAAAGCTGCTTTCTTTTTGCGCCATTGCCATCAGCAAACGCTCATTCACTCCGTTGATCTTGGCCTCATGCTTGAATAGGAAAACAAGCATCAATGCTTTTGATTGCGAAATCGAGCTGTTCTTTGCCCTTATATAGGCAGTAAGCCCACGATTGTAATCGGCTTCGATGGCATCATAATAAAGTGCCGCATCAACGGTAGCGTCGGTGCTCACATATAAACCTGAGTAATCGTCATAAAAAACAGACCATCCGAAAGAATCGTTCCCAGAGAGGGTACGTAAAGGCATGTAAAGAGTTTTGCCAACTTGAAGCAAGCCATATTCACCAAGATCGATTTTCTTTTCAGTGGCAATGGGGATGCGGGCCAACTCAGCCGGGAGTGTAGAGGCTCCCAGAGTTTTTGTCTTTTGGACAACAGTAATGTTTGTCAGCGCTATGGCAACCGGGTTACGCAGGTTGCATTTGAGGATCTGCTGATCCAGTCCGGTTTTCACCGGTTCGTTTTTCGAAATAGTTAGTGTGCGGCTTTCCCAATCCATCTCGGCTTCAATGCCCAGAAGAGCTTTCATTTCCTGACTAAGCGGGAAGTAAGCAGCTCCTTGGTACAAGAAGAGAGGATCATCTAAATAGTAATTTGCAATTCTGTTTCCATTGATGTCTATGTTCCGATTCAGAAATTGTCCTTGTACGCTGTCTTCAGCGTAAATCGTGATAGTCGAGAAAAGCAAGACGGTCAACGAAAGCCACACAGATATTAGCTTCTTTGCCATTATCTTTCTTTCTCCTTTCTTATGCCTAAAACGGCACCTTGTTATTATACCACATTCGCCCTTTTTGTACATGTTTTTGCTGAAATTCGTAATATTCAGACGCAAAAATCGCTTATATTTCAACATTTTATGGGCTTTGCCACAAATCGCGTTTTTGATTTTCCGTTTTACATTTATTTTATTTTAATCTATTTGATCCATTTTTTTGCTTCTGTAGAATAGCGGACTTTTTCATAATTTCCCCACCCCGAGAGGGAGCGCTGACGGCGCGCGATGGGTGGGCTGTAAAGCACGGCGAGGGTGGGCATACGAGATGATTTGCTGCATTTGCCTACCCCGGACTGTTTCGCCGAA
>CAZKCB010000133.1:0-6047 GCA_964550965.1 uncultured Oscillospiraceae bacterium | reverse complement strand
TAAGCGGCCTTAGTTCTACTGTTATCCCGCCTTTCTTTATCTTCATCTCGTGTAACTTCACACTCTCTTTATAAGAATATTATTATAATTTAATTGCGCAGAACAATACGCGAGAATGCAAAAGAGTTGAAAAAAATTATAGCTGAATTTA
The DNA here is from genome assembly GCA_964550965.1 of uncultured Oscillospiraceae bacterium. GTDB lineage: Bacteria > Bacillota > Clostridia > Peptostreptococcales > Anaerovoracaceae > STD2-154. The sequence goes on along the minus strand of CAZKCB010000133.1, from coordinate 5,896 downwards.
AAAAAAAGAGAGAATAACGGAGCGGAATCAACATGGAAACCATTTTAAAAATTTCAGTGCTTATTGTGTTAGGATTACTGGTTTATTTGTTTTACGTTTTATTCAGAGGTGATAAATAATGAAATTAATAATATTACAAGATGTATTTTTTATCATTGTATTGATTGGACTATCGGTTCCTCTAGGCATTTATATATACAAGGTCATGACTGATCAAAAAGTGTTTCTCTCTCGCTTGATTTTACCAGTAGAGAGAACCTTATATAGGGCGATGGGAATAGAGAGCAAAGAGGAAATGGGACCCGGAAAATATATTCTGTCTATCATTGCCTTCAGTCTTGTTGGGCTGTTTGTCGTTTGGGGTATGCAGATGGTGCAGGGATCGATGCCTTTTAACCCGGAAAAAAAACCGGGAACAACCTGGCATTTAGCTTTTAATACGGCAGCAAGCTTCATTTCCAACACGAACTGGCAAGCCTATTCGGGTGAATCGACGTTATCTTACCTGACACAGTCAATTGGTCTTGGTGTTCAAAACTTTGTGTCCGCAGCTGTTGGAATCGCTGTACTGTTTGCAGTGATCAGAGGTTTCATTGCCCAAAAGCAGACAATAATTGGGAACTTTTGGAAGGACATAACGAAGATTACTCTCTATGTATTGATTCCTTTATCCCTTGTACTTGCAATCGTACTTGTTTCACAGGGGGTAGTACAGACAGTGCATCCCTATGTGCAGGCCAGCATGCTGGAAAGCGGCGGACTGCAAACAGTGCCACTCGGTCCTGCGGCAAGCCAGATCGCGATCAAACAACTGGGAACAAACGGGGGAGGCTTTTTCGGTGCAAACTCGGCATTCCCATTGGAAAATCCAACACCTCTTTCAAATTTTCTGGAGCTCCTTTCTATTCTCCTGATTCCGGCTGCACTTTGTGTTTCTTTTGGTAAAGCGGTTAAGGACAATAGACAGGGAAGAGCTGTTTATGCAACGATGCTTATTTTGTTTGTTTTGTGTCTTGCGGCAGTTACTGTCAGTGAACAGTTTGCCGGACCTGTCTTTAACGGCGTTGCTGCCGGTGGAAGCATGGAGGGTAAGGAAATCATTCATGGCGTCGGAACCTCTGCATTATGGGGGGCAGCAACTACCGCAGCATCCAACGGATCGGTCAACGCCATGCACGACAGCTTTACGCCGATCAGCGGCATGATTTTGATGTTTCTAATGCAGATCGGGGAAGTTGTCTTTGGAGGAACCGGCAGTGGATTATATGGTATGCTGGCATTCGTTATCCTCACGGTATTTATCGCTGGTCTTATGGTTGGACGTACGCCGGAATATCTTGGCAAAAAGATCGAGCCTTTTGACATGAAGATGGTATGCATTATTGTGCTTACTCCTTCGCTTTTCACACTTTTCGGGACAATGGCCGCGGTTCTGATGCCTGATGTGACGTCTTGGCTTACAAATTCCGGAGCACACGGTTTTTCGGAAATACTGTATGCTTTTTCATCTATGGCAAATAACAACGGCAGTGCTTTTGGCGGATATGCTGCAAATACGGTTTTTACAAATATAACTGGCGGGTCCATCATGCTGGCGGTACGTTTTATACCGATGGCAGCAGCTATTTATCTTGCTGGGAACTTATCAAAAAAGAAATTTGTTGCTGCGGGCGAAGGAACTCTTTCAACAAGCGATCCTATGTTTGTAGCGCTTCTTGTCGGTATCGTTTTGATTATCGGTGCGCTTACCTTTTTGCCGGCATTGGCATTGGGACCGATTGCTGATTATTTTACAGCGGTCATGTGAGGTGAAAAAATATGAATAGTAATGAATCAAAGAAAAATATATTGATTGATGCAATGAAACAGTCCTTTGTAAAGCTTGCACCGCAGATCCAAGTAAAAAATCCGGTTATGCTGGTGGTATATATCGGTGCAATTCTGACAACGGTTCTCTATTTCCTTGGATTTGTGGGCATAAAAGATGAAAGCCTGGCGTATACCTTGGCGATTGCACTCATTCTATGGTTTACGCTGCTCTTTGCAAATTTTGCTGAAGCAATTGCTGAGGGAAGAGGGAGAGCGCAGGCTGATGCTCTGAAGAAGTCACGAAAAGACGTTAAAGCAAAGAAGCTAAAATCCTTAACTGATTTCGAAACCTATGAAGAAGTTCTTTCAAGCAATCTAAAAAAAGGAGACATTATTTATGTAACGGCCGGCGAACAGATCCCAATGGACGGCGAAGTGATCGAAGGAGCTGCATCAGTCGATGAAAGCGCGATCACGGGCGAATCTGCCCCTGTGATCAGGGAATCGGGTGGTGATAGAAGCGCTGTAACAGGTGGGACTTCGCTGGTTTCGGATCGGCTGGTGATTCGGGTGACTGCGGAAGCAGGAGAAAGCTTCCTTGACAAAATGATTGCCATGGTCGAGGGGGCATCGAGAAAGAAAACCCCAAATGAAATCGCACTTCAAATATTACTTGTCACACTAACTATTATATTTCTTGTTGTCACAGCAACACTTCTTCCGTTTTCCGATTTTGCAAGCAAGCAGACAGGAATGGGTCATGCCGTTTCTATTACTAATGTAATTGCCTTGCTTGTGTGTCTGGCACCGACAACGATTGGCGCGCTGCTTTCCTCCATTGGTATTGCAGGTATGAGTCGTTTGAATGAAGCCAATGTGCTGGCCATGAGCGGACGTGCTATTGAAGCCGCTGGCGATGTCGATATCCTGCTGCTCGATAAAACCGGAACCATCACTCTCGGAAACAGACAAGCCAGCGAATTTCTGCCTTTGTCTGGGGTGACAGAGCAGGAACTCGCCGATGCAGCGCAGCTTTCCTCTATTGCCGATGAAACACCCGAAGGCAGGAGTATCGTTATTCTTGCAAAAGAGCGTTTCGGTATCAGAGGGCGAGATCTGTCCAAGCTTGGGGCCAGTTTTGTCGAATTTACTGCAAAGACAAGAATGAGCGGCATCGATTACGAGGGAAATGAAATTCGCAAAGGTGCAGCAGATGCAGTAAAGTCCTTTGTACTTGATAAAGGCGGAGATTATCCTGAGGAATGCAGCCGAATTGTAAGACACATAGGCAGTGAGGGCGGAACACCGCTTGTAGTTGCAAAAAACGACAAAGCTCTTGGTGTCATTTATCTGAAAGATATTATAAAAAACGGAATTAAAGAGCGCTTTGAAGATTTGCGCAAAATGGGTATTAAAACGATCATGATTACCGGAGATAATCCAATGACAGCCGCAGCGATCGCAGCAGAAGCCGGCGTAGACGATTTTCTTGCCGAAGCAACGCCGGAGGCAAAGCTTGCGCTGATCAGGGAGTATCAGGCAAAAGGCCATCTTGTGGCGATGACAGGCGACGGAACCAACGATGCCCCGGCTCTTGCTCAGGCGGATGTTGCCGTTGCAATGAATACCGGAACACAAGCCGCAAAGGAAGCTGGAAACATGGTGGATCTGGATTCAAACCCGACAAAGCTGATCGATATCGTAAGAATCGGAAAACAGTTATTGATGACACGAGGAGCTTTAACCACCTTTAGTGTGGCAAATGACGTTGCGAAGTACTTTGCTATCATACCGATTTTGTTTTTCGGCATCTATCCACAACTTTCAGCATTGAATTTTATGGGATTGACAAGTACAAAAAGCGCGATTTTGTCAGCTATAATATATAATGCGCTGATAATCATTGCGCTGATTCCTCTATCCTTGCGTGGTGTAAAATACAACGAAATGCCTGCGGAAAAGTTATTGAAAAGAAATATACAGGTCTATGGATTAGGTGGGATCGCAGCACCTTTTGCAGCAATCAAGCTGATCGATATGATATTGACTGTATGCGGTCTTGTGTGAGGTGAAAAATACAATGAGAAGAATACTAAAGTTTGCAAGACCTGTGTTTGTTTGTTTTATCGCGATGACTCTGTTTTGCGGAGTTCTTTATCCCGGAATCGTAAATGGGATCGCTCAATCGCTGTTTCCCTCACAGGCAAACGGCAGCATTATTTCCATGACATTAAAAGATGGGTCACAAATAAATTATGGTTCTGCTTTGCTTGCTCAGGAATTTACAAAGCCGGAATATTTGATCGGCAGGCCTATGGGTACAACAAACCTTTCTCCTGTCAGTGCAGAACAGAAAAACCTTGTGCAGGAGCGAATCGATTGGTGGCATTCTATCGATCCGAAAAATAAATCGGAAATCCCCATGGATCTTATCACTGCATCGGGTAGTGGGGTCGACCCTAATATTACACCTGAGGCCGCGGAATATCAGGTTAAGCGTATTGCAGAAGAAAGAAATGTCAGCGAAGCTGCAGTTAAAAAAATCATCGAAAAATACACGAGCCAGAGGTTCCTGGGGTTCTGGGGAGAACCGGCAGTAAATGTATTGAAAGTCAATTTAGCACTTGACGGTCTGCTTTAGGTTACATGTGGAGAAATATGTTAAGGGGTGATATTGTGCAAGATAATAATGATCAACGCCCGAATCCGGACTTTATTTTGGAAAGCATTCGTGCAAATGAACCAAAGGAAAGAGGAAAGCTTAAAATTTTCTTTGGCTACGCTGCGGGCGTGGGTAAAACCTACGCTATGCTTGACAGTGCCCGTGAACAGATGAAAAGCGGTATTGATGTAGTAATTGGTTACGTCGAGCCCCATGCACGTCCTGAAACGATAAAGCTGTTGGAGGAATTGCCTACGCTTCCGGTCAAAAAATTAAGGTATAAAAACATTGAACTTCAGGAATTCGATCTTGATGCAGCGCTTGCGAGAAAACCGCAATTGATTCTCATAGATGAACTCGCCCATACCAATGCTCCCGGATTGCGAAACAAAAAACGTTACCAAGATATAGAGGAACTTCTTAATGCAGGGATCGATGTCTATACAACAGTAAATGTCCAGCATATCGAAAGCCTGAATGATATTGTGCAGGGCATCACAAAGATCAATGTGAAAGAAACGATACCAGACTATATTTTTGACGATGCGGATAAAGTGGAAATCATCGATTTTATTCCGGACGAGCTTTTACGGCGCTTTGAAGAGGGGAAAGTATATTGCCCTGAAAAAGCGGAAACAGCCATCAAAAATTTCTTTACAAAAGATAATTTGCAGCTTTTGCGTGAAGTTGCGTTGCGTAAAGTCGCCGACCGGATAAGCCATGATAATCAAAACGAAAGGCGCTTATCTGAGAAAATGGCAAACACAAAGCTTCTTGTTTGCATCAGTAATTCACCCTCTTCAGCAAAGAGCCTTCGATGGACTGCAAGAACGGCGGAAGCGTTTCATGCACCTTGGATCGCTGCTTATGTCGAAAATAGCGAAAATCGATATCTTTCGGAAACTGAAAAAAAGAATGTTCGTGCGAATCTGAATCTGGCAGAGCAGTTGGGGGCAGAAATCGTAACACTAAGCGGAGACGACATTGCAGTAGTTATTGCAGAATACGCAAAACTTGCGGGGATCACTAATATTGTAATTGGAAAGAGCAGAAATAGAAGGTCCTTCAAAAGGCTGTTTGTAACAAATTTGGAGGATAAGCTTATTTCTCTTCTGCCAAATATTGAGATCCACATTATTCCGGGAGATCCGGGCAAAAAACCCTCTAAAAAATCACACAGGATTCAGATAAAAGAAAATTTGTTTTTCTCATGGATAGACACTTTCAAAATGTGTGGTCTTTTAACAGAGGCAACCTTGTCTTGTATGCTGCTGCAGTATTTTCATGTTGGAAATCAAAATATCATCATGGTATATATCTTGTCGATATTGATTATTTCAAGGACCACGATGGGCTACCTTTACGGCGCTGTGGGCTCTATCCTTAGCGTTTTGGCATTTAATTTCTTTTTTACTGTTCCATATT
>CAZKCB010000132.1:0-6192 GCA_964550965.1 uncultured Oscillospiraceae bacterium | reverse complement strand
AAATCAGCTTTGATCGTTTCACTGTGATGAGTTACGTCCCAGGTTTCAACAAGGAACGGGTTTCTGCCCGCTTCCTGCAGTTTCGTGAGCTTTTCTCTGCGGATCAGTCTTTGCTCGCTGAGATCCTGCTCCGGCTCAACTATTTCTTGATCCATTGCGTTTGTGTTGACTTCTTCACTCATAATTATCTTTCCTCCCCGGATTTCCTGTTTATCCCTGCTTACAGATCTCAATGATCTCATAGCTTACTACACCATCAGGTACATTGACATCTACTCTATCTCCGACTTTCTTACCAAGGATCTGCTTGCCGACTTCAGATTCGTTAGATATCTTTCCTTCAAAAGGATCAGCTTCCGTGGATCCCACGAGAGAATACCCTATGATCTCATTTGTCCCAAGATCTTTAAGTTTTACACTGACTCCAACATTGACGACATCATTTGAAATTTCACTGAGATCAATGACTTTTGCATTGCGCATCATGTATTCAAGCTTCATGACCCGCTCTTCCAATTCGGCTTGTTCATTTTTGGCGGCATCATACTCCGAATTTTCGGAAATGTCTCCATACGAAATCGCTTCCTTTATGCGCTCGGCGACTTCCTTGCGTTTAACTGTAACCAGGTCATCATGCTCGGCAACGATTTTGTCGTATCCCTCCTGAGTAAGTAAAATCACCTCGGCCATTCGCTTAAATCCTCCATTTCAATATCAGCTGACAAAGGGAGGCAAACTGCGTCGCCTCCTAAAGTATCTTTCTTATATCTATCATTTTTTCAGTTTGTTGAATCGATCTACCTATATGCCGGCTATTTTACTACAACAATGTATAAAAGTCAAGGAAATCAGGCCGGTCCGCCCTACTCCTGCTCCCCAAAGTAGCCACTGAGCATTTCCATCAGTGCTTTGCCTTCTGTGAGTTCATTCACACGTCTTCGGATCTCCGCAGCGCCTGGAAGGCCTTTCAAATACCAGCCCACATGCTTCCTCATTTCAAGGACGGCCTGCCGCTCTCCCTTTTCTGCTGCTGCATAATGGAAATGCTTTTCTATCGTCCTTTTTCGTTCGTCCGGTGAAGGTTTCTGCGGTATTTCCCGACCCGCCCAAAGGGCTTTGGCCTCTCTGAAGATCCAGGGATTTCCCAGAGCGCCTCTTGCGATCATAACCATATCGCAGTTTGTTTCTTCTAACATGCCGCAGGCATCTTCCGCAGAAAAAATGTCTCCGCTTCCGATGACCGGAATCGATATCTTTTGCTTGACGAGAGCGATCTGCTCCCAATCGGCCTTTCCTGAGTAATGCTGTTCTCTCGTTCTTCCGTGAACTGCGATCGCGGAGGCTCCGGCCTCTTCCATTCTTGCCGCGAAGTCAAGAATATTAACATTCTTTTCATCCCAGCCGATCCGGCACTTTACTGTGATCGGTTTTCCAACTCTTTGGTCTTTTTCTGCTGCTTCTGCTTCCGCATCCACCATAGCCTTTATGATCCGTTCTGCGAGTTTTGGATCTTTCATCAAAGCAGAGCCCTCACCGTTTTTTACAACCTTTGGCACCGGGCAGCCCATGTTTACATCGATCAGGCAATTGCCCCGAGACGAAAGCTTGCTCGTTGCCCATGCCATGATTTCAGGCTCCGCGCCAAAAAGCTGATAAGCGATGGGCCGTTCTTCCGGCTCAAAGGCCAGCAAGCGATCCGTACCTTTATCTTTATAATATAGACCTTTTGCGCTTACCATTTCAGAGTATACCAAGGCTGCGCCCTGCTCTTTTACGATCCTGCGAAACGCGCTGTCTGTAATTCCGGCAAGCGGCGCAAGCAGGAAAGGGCTTTCCAGCTCGATCTGATCTATTTTGATTTTTCTTTCCGCGTTCATAAATACCTCAGGGGCTTAATAGAAAAAAGACTTATCCCGATCCGGCAAGTCTTATTTTTCCTTGTGCCCCATCAGTATAATCGATTGCCCCAAGAGACGCAAGATTTTCCTGCGCTTTCCTTTTTTTGACGATTTTTATCTGAAAACTTCTTTTATCCGGTCTTCTTTTTGGATCAAAATAGTATCCAAAACCTCGTTGTTTTCTGCAAATGTCTTGATCGTCAGCGAATTCTCGTCAGCATCGATCATTTGATATGTGCTGTTTTCCTGATCAAGAAAAGCGGAGTAGTCCGGAGCATTTTTGCCATCATAATAGCGGCTTCGTTTGATTCCTGAATTGCCCATGAAATAAGTGACCCCTGCAATCTTTTGAGTCCTCATCGTCACATGCTGATGCCCGCAAAAAACGGCATCGACCTTTCCTCTCGAAAAAAGAGGCTCCCAGTTTTTTCGGATCAGTGCATAAATGGGATCATCTTCAGAAACGGGATACGGAGGATGATGGAGAAAAACGATATTCCATTTCGCCTTGCTCTTTGAAATGTCTTTTTCGATCCAGTCGTTTGTCTGTGCAATCAATTTGTTCCAAGCGGCTTCGCCCAGCTTGTTCTTCCGTTCCGGCATAAACACGCAGGAATTCAACGCCAAAAAATGACAATTTCCGTAGTCGAAGGAATAGAATTCTTCGCTTGCAGCAATACTGGTTTTCGGCAGTGCAAACATTTTTAAATAGAAGGCCGGCAAAATCGAAGTTTCATGGTTGCCCGGCACAGTCATCATAGGGATCTCAGAAAACACTGCCGTGGCCTCACCCAGGAAACACTGCCAGTCATTTTGGTTGCCAGAGGAGTTGACATAATCTCCGCCCATAATAGCAAACGCCGTTTCCGGATTATTCTTATATGCGTTTTGCAGAAATTTTCCCCAGACAGCGTAGTCTTCGCGCAGTTCGAATTGAACATCACCGAGAAAAAGGAAATGAACATCTGATATTGATTCCTTTTCTGTGAAAAAGCTTTGAGGTTTGTTCCAGACCGTTCCGTTTCCAACTCTGTAATAATACTCGGTTCCTGACAAGAGACCCGTAAGCGTCGCTTCATAACGGTAGTACTCATTTTCTTTCATCACAGTTTGCACTGCTTTGCTTTTAGTGCTTTTGGAAAAAGCCGCATCTTTGTCAGAAGCCTTTTCAAAGACTTCTGCACTTATGTATTCGATATATTCTTCCATATCCACTGTCGTCGACCAGCTGATCGTCTGTGTATGCTTTGGATCGCCGGTCCATGTCAGGATGATCTCTGTCGGGTCTCCCTTTGGCAAAGCTTCCTCGCCGAAAGAGAGAACAGGACTTCCACAATAGAAAAAGAAAAGCAGAAGGCTCATCCCGAGAGGAAATAGAGCAAGATAGAGTTTGTCTATTGTTTTTAGTTTTAGCTTTCGCATATAGGTCCTCCTTGGAAACGCACGAAAACATTTTGATTCCATTGCAATCGACATCGCTTTCGCTCTTTCGAGTGCGGCAACAAGGATCGGCAGGCACAACTTGCCGTAAGCTGAAAGCCGGTCTTTAAGATTTGCTTTTTGGATCTCGGTCCCCCGAAGCTGCGCACTGTAGTATACATTGTATCCTTCTTCTTTTAGAATCGGAAAAAAGTGGATCCCGACCATGACCATAAATGCGATCTCATACGGGATCCTGCATTGCACCATCGCCAACAAGTAGTCTCTCGGCTCTCCAGTCAGAAGGATCAAGGCGGAAAGGAGAAAAATCAGAAGCCGAAGAGAAAGCATGGCCGCCGTCAAAACACCTTTGTCTGTAAAAAGAGTAAATCCATAAACAGAAACGAGCGCTTCGCCTTTTCGATTGAAAACACATTGCAGTAAAAAAAGAAAAACGACAAAGTTTACTGCGGATTTTGTCTGTTTTCGTATTTCGTCAAAAGAAACTCCCCCTGCCCCAAGAATGAAAAGCGTAAAGACGAGCAGCAGAAAAAGCAGCAGGAGATTTGTAAGAAGCAGGGCCGTTGTGGAAAGACAAAGAAGCATCATCATCTTTGCACGGGGATCCAAATCCTTAAGCTTAGGAATCATCCGTTCCACCTGCCTTCCAGACAAAGTTCCCGATCCGCGCAGGAACGGATAAAGCTTCGATCATGGCTGATGACAACGATCCCGCAGCCCAGTTCAAGCCTTATTCTTCTGAGATATTCCCGCAAAAGCCTTTGCCGATAAGGATCCAGTGAGGCTGTAGGTTCATCAAGGATCAGATAAGCGGGCTGCAGGGCCAGGATCGCCGCCAATACAAGCCTTTGCTTTTCTCCTTGACTTAAAAAAAACGGAAAGGTGCTGCGGTGCGCCTCGATCTCAAAATAATTCAAATAATGATCGCATCTTTTTTTGATCTCAGCATCCGGGAGTTTCTGGTTCTTTAATCCGTAGGCAATTTCCTCTTCCGCCGTTGTGCAAAAAAGCTGCTGTGCAGGGTTTTGCATGACATAACCGACTTTGCGGCCTACCTCTGCGAGAGACATACCCGCCACATCATTCCCGTCAATTTCTATTTTGCCGCTTTTGGGCTTCAATATCCCAAGGAGCAACTTTGCCAGTGTCGTCTTTCCACAACCGTTCGATCCTGTGACTGCAGTGATCTCTTCTTTTTCAAATGCAGCGCAAAATTCTTCAAGCAAGACTTTTTGAGTTCCACGATACGAAAACGTTATATTTTCTGCACAAATGCTCATTGCTACCTCAGCTATACACTCCTAAAATCTCAGCTATGACTTCATTTTCTATAAAGCCCGGATCGCCCAAGATGCTCTCGCGCGCTGCAAAAGTATGGACCCTTCCTTCCGACAAAAGCAGCCACATATCAGCAAATTCCATGCTTTTGGGATCATGCCCCACCAAAACAATAGTCTTACCCTTGTTTTTGAGAGAAATCAGGGTTTTAGAAAGGATTTCTTTTCCCGATTCATCCAAATGACTCATTGGCTCATCAAGTACCAGTATGTCCTGGTCGAGGATCAACACCGATCCTATCGCAAGCAATTGTTTCTGCCCTCCTGAAAGATGACTTGGATCCGCTGTTTCAAGTCCCGAAAGACCAAGCAAGGTGAGCATATCGTCAACACGTTTCCGGATTTCCAACGGAGAATGTGTCAGGTTTTCAGGGGCAAAGGCGAACTCGTCTTCAACAGTGGTTGCAACAAGTTGTTCTTCCGGATTCTGCATCACAAACCCGATGCGGCAGGCCAGTTTGTTCAAAGGAAGATCGTGCGTGTCGATTTTCTCTACAAGGATCGTCCCCTTTGATTCCCCATAGCAGCAATGTGGTATGATGCCGCACAAAGCTTTACAAAGTGTTGTTTTTCCGCAGCCGGAAAGTCCCAGTATCCCGGTGATCGTTCCTTTTTCGATCGAGAAAGAGAGATTGTGAAGCACTTCTTTGCTACTGCTGTCATTTTTGATGTATGAAAACGAATAATTTTTCACTTCAAGAATGGACATTATGTGTTCCCCCTTTTGCTTCTTAAGATTTATCTGCACTCGATTCGAACCAGGTACTTTGTACTCCGATTTCCGTAATCATCCGCTTGGATCAAGAGGCGAAGCGGACCCGTCCCGCCCTCGGTAAAAGGTTTCAGCGCTTTGCCGTCTTTTTCGTAAATTACAAGAACGTTGTTTTCCTTTAGAATATCCTCCGCGGAAAGAGCGGAAGAAAAAGAATCTCCGGCCTGGGTAATGTAAGTATCACATTCAGAAAGAAGCGTTTTATCGACACTCTTCAGAATGTCGGAAAGCGGGACTCCCGTGTAACTTCCATCTTCATCAGCAAAGCTTGCCGATTCGATCTTTTTTTCAACAGTCACGCTTTCCATCTCCTTGAGTTGATCCAAGGTAAAGGTTTTCTGTTCCTCTCCGTTCCTGGTGATGGTCAAAGAATAGCCGCTTTGCATTTTCTCTGATGCCGATGCATTGATATAAGCCGACACTGCAACAGCAAGACAGAGAAAAGCGATGCTTATGATTATGTATTTTCCTCTTATCGTTCTTTTTTTCATTCCGCTTTTCTCCTTAAATGTTTTCCGGAAGAAACCAGATCATATTTTTTCAGGATCTTTAGAAGTTCCCATGCAAGCAGCCCACCCACGCCACCGGATAGGAGCGCAATGCTTAAGATCAGGATAAGATAGATCCCCGGAGCCTGAAAGAATACGACATTTACACAGGCTGTTCCGGTCAGGTTCGCGACCGCACCTGCAACGAAGGAACAGCCGGCACAGCAAACCCGGTGGCCGATCAGGAGAAGAACAAG
>CAZKCB010000131.1:0-6216 GCA_964550965.1 uncultured Oscillospiraceae bacterium | reverse complement strand
ACTGATGGAACCTTTGAAATATTTGACCCTCAATTTATTTGGAAAAGAAAAGTAATCACCAACTTTGAGGCAAGAAAACTTCAACAGCAGATTTTTGAAAACGGAAAACTTGTTTACTGCATGCCGACAGTCCATGAGATTCGAGACTATTGCACGCAGCAGATCGGAACACTGTGGGAAGAGATCCTTCGTTTTGAGAATCCGCATGAATATTATGTTGACTTGTCCAAGGAATTATGGCAGATGAAGACTGCTCTGATCGAGTCTTATAAATAATGTTAAGCTAAAAGTTTAGATATACGAAAGAAAGCATGGTGAGAAAATGAAGTATGAATTTTCGCTGACAAAAACACAAAACCCTAAGGCAAAACCCGATCCGGACACGCTCGAATTTGGTGTAACATTTACGGATCATATGTTTGTTATGAACTATTCGGAGGGCAAGGGCTGGTATGACGGCAGGATCGTTCCTTACGGCCCGATTTCTCTTGATCCCGCCGCAGCTGTTTTGCATTATGCACAGGAACTGTTCGAAGGATTAAAGGCATACAAGGCAAAGGATGGAAGAGTCCTGCTTTTCCGTCCGGATATGAATGAAAAAAGAGCAAAAGCAACTTCTGAGCGACTCTGCATCCCGCCGCTTCCCGATGGGCTCATGGTTGAAGCAACAAAGGCACTCGTTGCCGTTGAGCAGGACTGGATCCCTCAGAAGCCAGGCACTTCGCTTTATATCAGACCCTTTATCATTGCAACCGAACCATTTCTCGGGGTAAGAGATGCGAAAGAATATCTCTTCATGATCATTCTCTCGCCGGTCGGGCCTTATTACAAGGGCGGTTTGGCGCCTACAAAGATCTTCGTTGAGGATGAATTTGTAAGAGCGGTCCCCGGAGGGACCGGCTGCGTAAAAATCGGTGGGAATTACGCAGCTAGCTTGAAATCCCAGGAAAAAGCTCATGAAATGGGCTATTCACAGGTCCTGTGGCTTGACGGAGTTGAAAGAAAGTATGTAGAAGAGATCGGCACATCAAATGCATTTTTTGTGATCGATGGAGAGGTTATTACCGCACCGCTCGCAGGAACGATATTGCCGGGAATCACACGAGATTCCGTCATCACTCTTTTGAAAAGCTGGGGAGTCCCTGTCAATGAAAGAAGAATGAGCATCGATGAGGTCTATGCTGCTCAAGAGGCGGGAAAACTTACTGAAATCTTTGCCTCCGGTACAGCCGCAGTCATTTCTCCCGTCGGTGAATTGATGTGGGAAAAGAAAAAGATCGTCATCAACGATGCAAAAATCGGTCCCTTGTCGCAACGTCTTTATGATGAACTGACTGCTTTGCAAAACGGTGAGACCGAGGATACCAGAGGCTGGGTAGTAGCGGTTCGGGAATAAAAGAAGAAAATAAATAAAAATATTAAAAAATACTATATATTGACATTTATGTCTCTGTATAGTATTTTTTAATTGACAAAACAGCTGCGCCTCTTACTCCGAAAAACACATTTAGAAGGGATATGGAAAATGAAAAGAACAATGGCTGCAGACAGACAGAAAATAGGGATGTTAGGCCTTTCAAAAGGTGCGGGAGCAGGATTCCTTGCGGTCAATCTATCAAGAATGTTGGTATTGCATAATGGCTGCCGGCCGGGAGTTGCTGAATTAGGAAGCGGTGGTCTCTATGACAGCTTGGGGATGGACAAACGGTTTGCAGGAAAAGATTATTTCCCTTTTCATCAGGCTGTGGCCTCGGAGAGAAGCCTGCGCGGCAAAAACAACGAATATTTCGGAATAAATTGGGTACTGCGGACACCGGAAGAAAAAGACCTGACATTAAACTTTGAGCAAAGGCTCCGAATTACGGCGAATGCATCTGGAGATCCGCTCTTTTGCAGTTTTGCAGGGGTTCCCGAGGAAGAATCTTTAAGGTTGCTTTGTGAGATGGACCATGTTGTTTTGGTTGTCGATCCTCTGCCCTCGCGAATATTGCCGGCCTATCGTTTCCTTTGCGAACTCCGAAAAAGAGATTTTCCGCTTACTTATGTGATCAACAAGTGGAATGGCGGAGTCGATCGGAAAGAATTGCTCCAATACCTGCAGATCAAAGAGCCTGTTTACATTCCGGCCATTCCTTCTGAACTCATATATGGCGCTGAATATGCCTGCCGTCCCGTCATGGATATGGCTTCGGCAGAAGACTACCTTCAGCAGGCGATGGAAAAACTTTCAGCCAAAATCTTCGATTTCTCAGCCTGAACAGGCAATGTAATAAACATTTAATACAATCAAGTGTTCTAACCTTAGAGGATTTATATTATAATGAATAATAGTTATTTAGAATAAAAGACAGAATGGAAGTCTATTCATGATTGTATTTGACCATGTAACGAAATCATATGGAAGCAATATGGGGATCGAGGATGTTAGCGTTTGCATTGACAAGGGCGACTTTGTTTTTCTTGTAGGTCCTTCCGGTGCAGGAAAATCGACTTTTATCAAGCTCATATTAAAAGAGATTGAGGCAGATAAAGGCGCGATCCGTGTAAACGGGACAGAACTCAAAAACCTTTCAAATAGAGAAATCCCAAAACTCAGGAGAAGCATAGGAATCGTTTTTCAGGATTTTCGCTTGCTCCCGAAAAAAACAGTGCGTGAAAATGTCGCTTTTGCGATGGAAATATTACACACGAGCAGCAGGACAATACGCAGAAATGTTCCCCAGGTCTTAAACTTGATGGGAATCAGCTCCAAGATGGATAAGTATCCGCATGAACTATCCGCCGGCGAACAGCAGCGGGTAGCAATTGCGCGTGCTGTGATCAATAATCCGACTGTCTTGATTGCAGATGAGCCGACAGGGAATCTGGATCCCGATACTGCATGGGAAATCATGCAGCTGCTTGATCAGATCAATCGACGCGGAACTACGATCGTGATGGTTACTCATGCGAAGGATATCGTTGACCGTATGGGTAAACGTGTTATAGCTATCGATAAAGGAAAAATTGTCAGGGACGACCGTGGCGGAGCCTACGGCGTATACGAAGAAGAGGATCCCCTGACTACTCTTCTTCGCGGAGGAGGCGTATTCGACTCGAATGATATTTAGAGGAATTGGGCATGCTATCAAACAGGCATGGAAACAGATATTACGGAATAGAGCAATGACTTTTGCTTCATTCTTTTCAATAACCGCAATGCTTTTGATCTTAGGGCTTTTTTTCATTGTTGTTGTCAATGTGAATATGGTTGCTGAAAATGCAAAAAAACAATTTGATACGATACAGGTCTATTTGCTCGAAGATACTTCGGAAGAACAAGCAAATGAGATGCTGGATAAGCTCAACGATATGGAGCAGGTAGCCAAAGCGGACTATCTTTCAAAAGAAGCCGCTTTGAATGAATTTAAAGTAAAATGGGGAGACAATGCGTATCTCCTGGATGGGCTTTCAAAGAATCCACTGCCGAATTCGCTTAGGGTGAAGGTCAAGGATATTGAACAGGCTGACGTTGTGGTTGCAAAGGCCAAGACCTTTGACGGGATCGAAGACATCCGATATTACCAGAGCACGGTCGATAAACTGATCCATATTACCGATATGATCAAGGTAGGTGCTTCGGTCATCATTGTATTCCTTGTTGTGATATCGGTCGTTGTAGTTTCAAACACTGTAAAACTTACCGTTCTTGCGAGAGAACGCGAAATCAGCATCATGAAATATGTCGGAGCGACAAACTGGTTTATCCGAGGGCCTTTTTTGGTAGAGGGAATGATCATCGGATTTTTTTCCGCGGCAATTGCGGTGGCAGCCGTTTCGGTCTTGTATCATAAGGTCATAGCTTTGTTCAATCAGGATGCGTTTCTTATGTTTTCAACTTCGATGGTTCCGGAAGTGTTCCTGATTCGCAATCTGATCTACATTTTTATGGCTTTAGGCATCAGCATCGGCGCCATCGGAAGCATCATATCAATGAGACGTTTTTTAGACACTTAAATGGTGAGGGAGCAGTAAAATGATAAAAAAAAGAACCATATGTTTTACTCTGATAGCCCTTCTTCTTTCCGCTATGATAGGCTCCGGTCTGGGCTATGCAGCAAACAGCAGTCAGGAAAAACTCAATGAACTGAATTCCCAGATCCAGAAGCTTGAAAAACAGCTCAAAGAAGGGAAAACACAGGAAAAGACTCTGAACAAGCAGATCAGCAAGCTAGACAAGCTGATCACTGCGGCCGAAGGTGAAATCCAGACGCTTTCAGGAAAAATTTCAAGCACTTCAGGAAAGATCGATCAGGTCCAGCAGGATCTCGAACAGAAAAAAGCAGAGATAAACGAGCAGAACGAAGATATGAACCTTCGCTTGCGCGCGATGTATAAAAACGGTGATGTTGGCATCATAGAAATTCTCCTCGGGTCTGAAAGCATAACGGATTTTATGACAAATCTCGATATGGCACAAAGGATCATAGACAATGATGTCGAAGTTCTCCAAACCTTAGAGGAACAGCAAAAATTATTGGATAGCTACCGTGTTGAACTGACTTCGCTGCAAAATCAACTTTCTTCACAGAAACAGGCCAAGGCAAGCCAACAGGATGAGTTGGAAGGAAGCCGTGGCAACGTCGCAGATATTAAGGCAGGGATCGCAAAGGACAATAAAGCCCTTGAAGCGCAGGTGGATGCCTTAAATGACGAAGCCGACGCTTTGGTGTCAGAGATCCTAAAACTACAGGGAGGCGGAGCTTACATCGGCGGAGAAATGGGCTGGCCGGTACCGGCATCGTCTAAGATCAGTTCACCGTTTGGATATCGGATCCATCCGACCCTTGGAATCAAAAAGCTTCATACCGGAATCGATATCGCTGTGAAATCAGGAAATAAGGTGGTTGCCGCAAATGCCGGCAAAGTCATAAAAGCCGCATGGAATAATAGCTACGGTTATATGGTAATGGTCGATCACGGTGGCGGGATCGTTACGCTTTATGCTCATAACAGTTCTTTAAAAGTGTCTACAGGGGACTCGGTGACGCGTGGTCAGACCCTTGCTCTTTCAGGAAATACCGGAAGGTCCACCGGGCCACACGTCCATTTTGAGGTGCGTGTCAACGGCGAATATAAAAATCCGATGAATTATCTGTAACAAATCAGAAAATGGAGGCTTCTGGCCTCCGCTTGCTATTCTTAGAGGGTGCAATGAAAAGAAAATGGATTTTCCCGGATGCTGCTGAAGGCAGCGAAAGAGATATCATAGGCACACTGTTGAAGGCGCGGGGTATCTATGGAGAAGCGGAAGCCGCTGATTTTCTATCGGATAGACCCTCTTTAACGTATGATCCGTTTCTATTAAAGGATGCAGAGCAAAGCGCAAGATATATCCTCAATGCTATTGTGCATAAACAAAAAATCTGCATTTATGGCGATTATGATGCCGACGGTGTCTGCGCAGTGAGTCTCATGGTGGAGATCCTTAGCAAACTTTCTGACGGCGTTTCCTATTATATTCCTTCACGTTTTGACGAAGGATATGGGCTCAATAAAGAAGCAATCGATGTAATTAAAAAAGATGGAGCAGAACTGATCGTTACGGTCGATTGCGGCAGTGTATCTGCGGCTGAGGTCGAATACGCTCAAAAAGAAGGTCTTTCGGTCATTGTCACAGATCATCATAATCTGAATGATGCGCCGCCGTCTTGTCTGCTTGTAAATCCAAAGCAACGTTCCTGCATCTACCCGGAGAAAGAACTTTCGGGCTGTGGCGTTGCTTTTAAGGTTGTACAGATCATACAACGATTGTCGGCGGATTTTGAGGGGCAAATCAAAAAGACCCTTACAAAGGCTGATCTTTCGCAAGTTCTCGATCTTGTAGCAATTGCAACGATCGGTGATGTGGTGTCACTGCTCGGAGAAAACAGAAGCCTTGTAAAATATGGCCTAAAAACAATCAACAGCGGAAAGCGGAAAGGCCTCCGCGAATTGATCCGTTTAGCTGAGCTCCCACAAGGAGAGATCAAAGCGGAGCAGGTCGCTTACGGGATCGTACCGCATCTGAATGCCGGCGGACGGATGTTTACTGCTGCAACCGGTGTTACGCTCCTTACTTCGAACGATGAAAAAACCATAAAAGAAGCGGCGAGCCTCTTGGCCGAAAATAACCGCGAAAGGCGCAGGATCCAGGAGGAAGCTTTTGAAAGAGCTGCCCAGATCGTTGAAGAACGA
>CAZKCB010000130.1:0-6223 GCA_964550965.1 uncultured Oscillospiraceae bacterium | reverse complement strand
TGATACAATTTCCGCAGGAGATGCAATCTGTTTCTTCGAGTTTCTGCATTAAAGCCGGCTGGACCGTGGTATCAAACCCGCGGTCTACAAGACCGAGCGCAGTGCTTCCGATGACTTCGCTGCAAACACGCACGCACAGGCCACAGAGGATGCACTTGTTCGGATCACGCACCACATAAGGGTGATCATCCTTAAATTCGATGCTGTTGATTTCTCCTGCAATCCTCTCCGGTTTTACATCATATTGGTTTGCATAATCGTAAAGTTTGCATTCGTAATATTTGCCGCAGCCGCATTCGAGACATCTGCTGCCTTCATCTTTGCCCTGCTGCGTTTTATATCCGGCAACGATTTCTTCGAAATTCCCTTTTCTCGATTCGGCATCCAGTTGCTCCATCGTTGGGCGGCACTGCCGTTCTCTGTCTTCAAAGGTCTTTTCATCGATATCATCTCTTATTACCACATAAGGCTTACGATAAGCGATCTTCACTCCGGAAAGATAGGCGTCGATGACTTCTACAGCCTTGTTCGCATCAGCGATCGCTTCGATGGCAATCGAGATCTTGTCATTTCCGCAGTCTCCGCCGGCAAACACCCCTTCCATGCTCGTCATAAAGGTATCTTTATCGTAGGCGATCCCCTTCTTCCGAGTCAGATCAAACCCATTGAAATCAGAGGAATCGACAGCCTGACCGATGGCCAGAATGACATTATCGACATCGAGCGTCTCGGTCTTTCCGGGGATAGCCACCGGAGCTCTTCTGCCGCTCTCGTCCGGTTCTCCGAGTTCCATGATCTGCAGTTTGATCTGCTTGACATGGCCCTTTTCGTCTTTGATGATTTCAAGCGGGTTTGTAAGGTTCTTAAAGATCACGCCTTCTTCTTCGCCCTCTTCGATCTCAATGCGGTCTGCCGGCATTTCATCTTTTGTACGGCGATAGATGTTGTAGACTTTTTTACCCATTCTGAGTGCAGTTCGGCAGGCGTCCATTGCTGTATTTCCGCCGCCGACGACAGCAACCACTTCGCCTATGCCGGTCTCTTCTTTTCGAATGACTTGACGAAGGAAATCGATTCCTCCGATCACGCCCTCGGCATCCTCTCCCGGACAGCCGACGCCCGTTGAGACCCAGGCACCGATACCCAGTGCGACGGCATCATATTGTTTACGAATTTCTTCAAAAGAAATATCTCTTCCTATCTGCGTATTCGCTTTGAGAACGATCCCCATTTTTTCCATCTGTGCGACTTCGCCGTCGACGATTTCCTTTGGAAGTCTATACTGCGGGATGCCATAGCGAAGCATTCCGCCAAAATGCGGCATAGCTTCAAAAACAGTGACTGCATGTCCTTTCTGCCTCAGATAATAGGCAACGGAAAGTCCAAACGGGCCGCCGCCGATGACTGCGACTTTCTTTCCCGTTTCGGGAGCCACAGCCGGAATAAACGGATCTTCCATATCCATATCGGCTGCAAAACGTTTCAGCCAGGCAATGGAAACGGCTTCGTCCACAAGCTTTCTGCGGCAATTGTCTTCGCAGGGATGAGGACAGACTCTTCCGATGCATCCCGGCAGAGGGATCTTCTTTTTGATCAGTTCCGCCGATTCACGAAATTGACCATTCGCGATCAATCCGACATAGCCCTGGCAATCTGTTTCTGCAGGGCAATTGAGCACACACGGAGGTCTGCAATCACCGATGTGATTTGAAAGAAGCAGTTCCAGATTTGTTTTTCTGGATTCAACGACTCGCTCTGTATTTGTTCTTATGATCATATCCGGCGCAATCAGCGTTGCACAGGCCTTGACCAGCTTTGGGTTTCCTTCGACCTCAACGACACAGATGCCGCAGGCTCCGTAGATTTCCACTCTGTCATCATAGCAGAAGGTGGGAATCGATATACCGTTTTCTCTCGCGACATCCAAGATCATTTGGCCCGGTTTCCCCTGGCATTCTTTTCCGTCGATGATTATTTTCATATGATCCATTCTTCTCACCTCTCTCCTAATCTCTCAAGATCGCATCAAATTTGCAGGACTCTTCGCACTTGCCACATTTGATGCACTTTTCCTGATCGATCACATGCTTCTCTTTGACCTTGCCTGTAATCGCTCCGACAGGGCATTTTTTAGCACATAGCGTGCAGCCTATGCATTTGTCGGTGATGGTAAAGGTTAGGAGCGCGGTGCAGGAATGAGCTGTACATTTTTTCTTGTAAATGTGATCTTCATATTCGTTTCTGAAATAGCGGATCGTTGTAAGAACCGGATTTGGTGCTGTCTGACCAAGTCCGCACATAGATCCATCCTTGATTTTTTGTGCGAGTTCCTCGAGAAGTTCGATGTCGCCATCCTTTCCTTCTCCTTTTGTGATCCGCTCCAGGATCTCAAGCATTCTTTTTGTTCCGACCCTGCAATAAGTACATTTACCGCAGGACTCCTTCCTCGTAAAATCAAGGAAATATCTTGCCATATCTACCATGCAGGTCGTTTCATCCATAACGATCATTCCGCCGGAACCTACAATAGCTCCTGTTTTCGTAATGGATTCATAGTCGACCGGCGTATCGATGAGTTCCGCGGGGATGCATCCACCCGAAGGTCCGCCCATCTGAACGGCCTTGAATTTCTTGCCTTTCTTTATTCCGCCGCCGATTTCAAAGATAACGTCTCTGATCGGAAGGCCCATCGGGACCTCTACCAAACCGCCATTTTTGATTTTTCCCGCAAGCGCAAAGACCTTGGTTCCTTTGCTTTTTTCTGTTCCAAAAGCTGCGAATGCAGCGCCGCCTTTATTGATGATAAAAGTGACATTGGCAAAGGTCTCAACATTATTGATGTTCGTCGGTCTCTGCCAAAAACCCTTCTGGGCGGGAAATGGCGGCTTGAGTCTTGGCATTCCGCGTTCGCCTTCGAGGGAAGCGATCAATGCGGTCTCTTCGCCGCAAACAAATGCACCGGCACCGGCCTTGATTCGAATATCAAAATCGAAACCTGTGCCCATGATATTTTTGCCCAAAAAGTTTTTCTCTCTGGCCTGCGCCATAGCGATCTCTAATCTCGCGATCGCAAGGGGATATTCGGCACGCACATATATGATCCCTTCTGCCGCACCGATCGCATATCCGCCAATGATCATTCCTTCGAGCACCGAATGGGGATCTCCTTCGAGGACACTTCTGTCCATAAAAGCACCGGGGTCGCCTTCATCGGCGTTGCATACCATATATTTGATATCACCCTCATTTTGCTTGGCCGCATTCCATTTGAACCAGGTCGGGAAACCCGCTCCGCCTCTTCCGCGGAGTCCGGATATCTTGATTTCTTCAATGACCTCGTCCCGGGTCATCGAAGTCAATACTTTTCTGGTAGCCTCATAGCCACCAGAAGCGATATATTCTTCGATTTGTTCAGGATTTATAATGCCGCAATTCCTAAGAACGATTTTCTCCTGTTTTGTTATAAAGCCCTGATCGACTTCGGATATCATAAAATCACGGACCGGTTCTCCTCCGATCAGGTGTTTATTTACGATGTCTGCGACTTTAGAGGGCTGGACTTTTACATATCTTGCTTCCAATTGACCATCATCGTTATAGATATCGACAACAGGTTCTAAAAAACAAATGCCGACACAACCGGTTTTATCAACCGAAATATCCTTTAAACCGAGTGCAGCGATCTGCTGTTGGAATTCACTTGCTGTTTTTTTCGCTCCGGTCGCAATGCCGCAGCTTCCTTGTCCTACCAGCACTCTCATCTACTTCACCTCCTGTTCTCTGCGTTTGATCTCCCGCAGAGCGTCTCTAACAGTATCTTTTGTCAGATTTCCGAAGGTCTCATCTCCATCGGCACTTTTCACCATCATGACCGGAGCTAAGCTGCAGCATCCCAGGCAGGCAACATTATTCAACGTAAAAAGCCCGTCTTCGGTCGTCTCTCCATCTTTTATGGAAAGTTCTTCCGATACGACCTCTTCGATCATATCGGCACCGTTGACATGGCAGGCCGTGCCTTTACAGAGCATGATCAGGTTCTTCCCGATCGGTTTCAATCGAAATTGCGTATAAAAAGTAGCTACGCCATAGATTTTTGCAGGCTTGATGCCTGTCTTTTCGGAAATAAAGTTGATAGCATCCAAGGATAAATATCCGTAGATATCCTGCGTCTTCTGCAGAATCGTAATCAAACTGCCAGGCGTCTTAGCGTATTTTTCCAACACAGGGGCTAATTCCTCAAAATCCGCCCCCTTGCAACCACAGTCGCAATTGCCGTTTTTGCAAGCCATTTTTTTACCTCCAAACAAAACACAACTTAGCAGAAAAATTGCACAAAATAAGACAAGGGCTTTCAAATAAGCCTTTATCAATCGATCTTCCGTACATTTTATATCTTATACCCTCATTAAGAATAAGAAATCAAAAAATCCGCTTCAATGTTATACTGAAGCGATGAGCATTTCCAACGCCAAACGCGCATCAAGAATTCCCCGTTTTATGTTTTTATCGATATCATAAGCGCGGGACAGCGCTTTTCGAAGCTGGCTCTGCGTATAACGACCTGCAAGCGGAATGGCTCTCCGAATACGAAACTCATGGATATCGATCAGCCCTTTCATCTCTTCAAAGCTGCGCCCTTCGTCAGAAAGCTCTTTTGTCATGAGTATGACCTCTAATTGCGAGCAGATAAGAGCCAACAGTTTATATTCCTTCTCACCGGAAAGCAAAAGATTGTGTAAAAGCTGAAACGCATCCCCTTTGCGATTTTCAGAAAGCGCGTCTATCATAGAAAATACATAGGTTTCAATGTTTCCGGAAGAGGTCTCGGTGATATCTTCCCAAAGGATCTCTTCACTGTCACTGTATGCGATGACTTTGCGAATATCGTTTTCAAGATTGTAAAGTGTATAGTCTGTCTCTTTATCATAATAGCCGGAAAGCGCAATCCAACGACTGATCACAGATGGTTTTGCTGTTTTCCCGCTCTGTTTGAGACGCTTTTCGATAAAGCCTTTGAGCAGTTTTTCGTCCAAGCTCGAAAATTCATAGCAGGCTCCTGCCGAAGCTATCGTCTTATATAATTTCCGCCTTTTGTCGGCGCCGTCTCCAATAAAAATAAGTAAGCAACTGTCCGCCTGATTTTTAAGGTATTCCGAAAGTTCTGCTTCATCCTGCTCCGAGAATCCCCTCGCCTTGTTTCCTGCGAGAACCGGGAAATCCTCAACAAGAACGACCCGTTTTTCAGACAGCATCGGAAGTGTTTCACATTGTTCGATCAGGGCTTGAAGGGAAAGTGCCGCACCGTCGATTTTCGAAAAATCAAGCTCTTTGACCGCTGGAGAAATATACTTTTCGATCAGCGCTGTTACGGCCCACTGAATCAGATAAGCTTCGGCTCCAAATAAAAAAAGCGGGCTTTTTACGCTGCCTTCCTTGATACTTTTTTCGATGGTTTTATACGCATGCTGTTCATTCTTTGCTTTTCCGGAACCGTAAGCCACTTTTATCCCTCTTTCTGTTCTCTTTTCAGAGCATCGTCCGAATACGGACGTCTCCGTCTTTGACATCAAGCATGATCGCTCCGCAAAGATCTGTTCTTCTTACTATTATATCTTTTTTCTCGAGTTTTTCAATGACATCGGCATTGGGATGCCCGAAATTATTATTTTCGCCTACCTGAATAACTGCAATGCGTGGGTTTACAAGATCAAGAAAAGGATCTCCGCTCGCATACTTCGATCCGTGGTGGCCAACCTTCAGGATGTCAGCCTTAGCCAGCCTTTCGCCTGAGCCTTCATACATTGCAACGATTTCCTCTTCTCCCTTAAAGCCAAGATCGCCGGTCAGCAAAACCGAAGCCTTGTCATAGTCTAAGCGCAGTACAAGAGTCATTCCGTTTTCGTCGGTCTCGCCTTCTTGCATTTGCTTGTATTCTTCAGCGCTTTTCTTTTCCGGGTAAAGGATATCGATTTTTACCCCTTCTTCGATCAGAAGGCTGTCCCCTTTTTTCATGTATAATAATTGTTTTTCTTTAAGTCCTGTTTCTTTCAGTATCTGATCTTGTCCGGTGCTGTAACCTTCATAAAGTGCAAGACTTTTGACTGGAAGTAAATTACATAGAGAAACGATTCCTGCGTAATGGTCCTGGTGAAGGTGCGTCACGACAGCTTCACAATGGCAAGATAGGCGACGATCCACTCATAGCAGTTTTCTCCGATGATCG
>CAZKCB010000129.1:0-6253 GCA_964550965.1 uncultured Oscillospiraceae bacterium | reverse complement strand
TCCTTTTTGTTTTGCTCGCCCATGCGTTTTGCAGCAAGTTCGGCAGCAAGGCCTTCCAGGTTACTGCGAACTTCAAGAATATCCATCATGCTTTTTACGGAAATATCCGAAGCATAGGCTCCTTTTCTCGGGCGGATCGTTACGAGGCCTTCCTTTTCAAGTTTTCTGATTGCTTCGCGGACAGGCGTTCTGCTGACTCCCATTTCTTCCGCCAGATCGACCTCCATCATGCGCGTTCCCGGTTTGATCGCACCGGTGAGGATCCCTTCTCTGAGTTCTTCATATACGATTTCCCGTAACGGTTTGTGGTTCTGTATTGTTAGATTTAACACTTGCATCCCTCTCTTTTCGTTACTCACGTGTTAAAGAAAAATCGTCTCAACCAGGTATGTTTCGCGATGGATCGCTTTCATCCTGCTGTAAATGGGCTCAAGCAAGCTCTTTTCAGAAGACAGAAGAAAGACCGTTGGCCCGCTTCCGCTCATCATAGCTTTCGATTCCAGATCGTTTGAATCCATTATGTTCTTTGTATACACAATGACAGGATACAGGAATTCGCTTACTTTTTCAAGCACATTGTACATATTTTCGTACATTTTGCGTTTGTCTGCCGAATAAAGGCTCTGTATGATTTCTTCCGTGCCGGGTCTTTGTTCGATTTTTGAAAGGTCAAGGGCGCCATATACTTCTGCCGTCGATACGGCAACATCAGGCTTTGACAGCAAGACAAAAGAGCGAAGCGGGGGCAGCGGTGACAGGCATTCTCCGATGCCTGTGGCCTCGGCGCAGGTGGAGGCGCCGCGAAATCCCAGCGCCGGCGCTGCGGCAGCCTGTCCCATCAAACAAAAGGGGACATCTGCGCCGAGCTTCACGCCAAGCTCCATGAGCTCCTCTAAGGTCAGATGGAGCTCCAGCAAACGGTTCAGGGCGTGAAGCACCGCTGCCCCGTCTGCACTCCCTCCGGCAAGCCCAGCCGCCATCGGAATGTTTTTCTTTATATCAATTGTAATCGATTGATGATTTTCTCTTAAGGCCCTTAGCACATTCGGCTTATCTCGGAGAATCAGGGCAGCCGCTTTCCATGCAAGGTTCGTCTGATCACCCGGAAGATCTTCTCGATCCACAGTGAGTCGGATGGGTAAGGTATCAGTTCCGCGTTCCTGTGACTCCGCCTCGATTGTGACTGTTACAAGATCCCAAAGATCGATCTCCTGCATTATCATGCGGACTTCGTGATACCCATCTGCTCTTTTACCTGTCACATCGATCGAAAGGTTGATTTTTGCGTATGCCTTGATACTGCATTCGTTCATTTTCTATCCTCATTATGCTATCAACAGAAAACTATTACTTATTTTTACGTTTATTCTATTATCACTCTTCTTTGTTCCTCTTTTTATTATACTTCTTTTTGATGCCGAGCGAAAGAGGGTAGTACGGCAGGCGAGTGGCGGGCAAAAAAACAAACTGCTGATAAGCAATGCTTATCAGCAGTTTGAAGCGAGAATGCCTGCGAACTTGCAGACACGCTCTTTATTTTATTGTTGCAAAACGAGTTATCTTTCTACGACGATCGCTGTTCCCTGTCCGCCGCCGATGCAAAGTGTAGCGAGACCGTGCTTTGCGTCTCTCTTCTGCATCTCGTAGAGAAGGGTGATCAGGATTCTTGCGCCGGAGGATCCGATCGGATGTCCGAGTGCGATTGCTCCGCCGTTGACGTTCAACTTCGCGGGGTCAATTCCAAGATCTTTTCCAACTGCGATGGATTGCGCTGCAAATGCTTCATTTGCTTCGATCAGATCCATGTCGCCGATTCCGAGACCAGCCTTTTCGAGAGCCTTTTTGGAAGCGGGAACCGGTCCGATACCCATGATCGTCGGATCAACGCCGGCGGAAGCATAGGATGTTATGGTTGCGAGCGGCTTGAGGCCGAGTTCGTCAGCCTTTTCCTTGGACATGATGACGAGGGCTGCGCCGCTGTCATTGATTCCGGAAGCATTCGCCGCAGTAACTGTTCCGTCTTTTTTGAAAGCCGGCTTTAATTTTGCGAGACCTTCAGCAGTAGTTCCGAATTTCGGGAATTCGTCTGTGTCAAACAAAATCGGATCGCCCTTCTTCTGGGGGATTTCTACCGGAACGATCTCATCCTTGAATTTTCCGCCTTTGACTGCTGCTTCTGCCTTCTGTTGCGAGTTTGCAGCAAATGCATCGAGCTCTTCTCTGGTGATTCCCCACTGCTCAACGATGTTTTCTGCAGTGATTCCCATGTGATAATTATTGAAGACATCTGTCAATCCATCATAGACCATCATGTCGATCATTTTGATGTCGCCCATTCTTGCTCCCCATCTAGCTGTACGGGAAACATACGGAGCCAAGCTCATGTTTTCACAACCGCCAGCGATGACGACTTCAGCATCTCCAGCTTTGATAAGCTGAGCAGCAAGGGATACTGCACGAAGTCCGGAACCGCAAACCTTGTTCAGGGTCATGGACGGAACTTCGACCGGAAGTCCGGCAGCAATGGAAACCTGTCTTGCGACGTTCTGTCCGAGACCGCCCTGGAGAACGGAACCGAAAACGAGCTCATCAACCATATCTCCGGTGATGCCGGCTCTTTTGATCGCTTCTTTTACTGCAATCGCACCGAGGGTAACTGCGGGGATGTCTTTCAGCGCACCGCCGTAGCTGCCAATCGGAGTTCTTGCTGCACTTACAATAACAACTTCTCTCATAATAAACCTCCTAAACCTATTTAACCAAACACAACTATTAAAGTTTATCTCTGCAACAGTGACAAACCAATGATATCTTTCAATATTTTAATATACAAGAGTTGTGCCAACATCCACCATTTGATATTTTTTTTTGCTTTTGTCAAACGGAATGGCATTTTATAATGGGAAACAAGGTCCTTAAATACTTTAAGTGCAACGCAGTCAAGCCTTATTCTGGTTATAGATCTTCTTTAAAGACTGCAATATATTTCACTAAGATCTGGGTCGGTTTGTAAGAAAGTTTTGCTTTTCGAAGACCGGGGATGTCCATATCTTCCTCTCGATTCACAAAAGTGAGATTTTTTGCCGCATGAATGCAAAACTCGTTGTTGATTGCCTGATAGGCCCCGCGGTATTCAATGTTTGCTTTTTCCACATGGACATCGAGCATATTTTTTCCGATATAGCCCCCGACTGAAAGCGCCTCTATTTTTCCGTCAATCAGAATAGCGCCCGCGACATACCCTATCTTTTCTATATTTTCGAACACATCTCGCATCGCTTCTTCTTCGAGGCGAAGCAATTTCATTTCATGTTCGGGCAAATGCTTCCGCTCATTGAACTCGCGAATGAACTGCATGGCCTTTTCAGACATCGCCGAAGTGAGTGGGACATATTCATATTGGTAATGCTCGCGGAAGTAATTCAAGTGATTCCTTTTCGCAGAATACTTTCTTCCGGAAAGGGTCCTCAGATCCTCAGCCAAATAAATGTAATCATAGTTCGGGCGGTCCTCAATATATTCAAGTTCGCCTGGAAAGGCCTCTTCAAAAATGTCCTTCATATGCTCGGGCAAGAGGCGGATGCTGAATTTCTGGCCTTTTTCTTTGAATATCTTTCTTGCTTCAAAAATAGTTTCTCTCAATTTTTGAGGTTCATAACGCCCATTGTTTGTGAGCGGAGGAAACATAAAGGCCTCCGCCTTTTCGATTTCCAGATGGCTGATTCCCGCAAAGCAGAGATAATCGCCGATCACCTGCCAGTTGAACTGATTCGAATCCCTCCACATATACATGGAAGTAAAGCAAAGACCGGACGCTTTATAATCATAGCCCTGAAAATATTGCTCCAAAAAGTCTCTCGAGTCCGGAGTGATCGGATTATCAAAAATATACATTCATTGTCCTCTATTTCACAAGCGCAGAGATTTCTTTGAAGCCGGGTTCCCTTGCTCCTCCGAGAAGTTCGAACAAAATCGATTCATAAGTCGTTCGAACAGCACCGCTGTCCGTCATGCGAAGGATCGCATATTTGCAGTCATTTTTACTGCGCGAAGAAACACAATCGGCTGCCAGGAACACAGAATATCCTTCTTCCAGAAGATCAAGCGCTGTCTGCTGCACGCAGACATGGGCCTCTATCCCTGCAAGGATCACGGTTTTTCGGCCGCTCATTTTGATCGCCTCGCGGAAGGCGGGTTCTCCCATTGCGCTGAAGGCCGTTTTTTCGATTGGTTCAAATTCGCCCAAGGCCTGACAAAGACTCGGGATCGTTTCACCCAACCCTTTGGTATATTGTTGTGTGACAAGCTTTGGCACGCCTAAGATCGCGCAGCCTTTGATCAGCTTTTCTACGTTTTTTTCAAGTTCTTTATCGTCTTTCATCGCCGGCATAAGCTTTTCTTGAAAGTCGATCAGCACTAACAACGCATCGTCTTTTTTGATTTTGATATCTATCATTGTAATTACCCTCCATCAGCAAAAACAAACTATAAGAAAACACATATCAATTACCCGAAATGATCTTTCTTACCGATACTTATGTCCGAAGCCCCAGTCTTTTACTTTTTCTACCCAATGGTAGTTTGTGAGGTCACAGTGCAGCGGCGTGATCGAAATGCACTCATCCTGCAAAGCCATGACATCGATATCTTTTGACAAGCCCGAATACACCACGGGTTGGCCGGCATAAGAGTACTGGATGGCCCCGGCTTCATTGAAATGTGCGCGGAACTCTTTTTCGTATTCACGGGCACCGAGAGTCGTGATCCTCACGCCCTTGATATGCTCGCTCGGAAGATCCGGAAGATTGATGTTCAAAACCGTCCTCCCATCAAGTTTTCCTTTGGAATTGATAAGCGCTTCTATTGCCATCTCGCAGCTTGGAGCAAAATGCTTCGGATCATGGGAATAAATCGAAACGGCAACGGAAGGGATCCCGTTGATCACGCCTTCAATGGCTCCCGAAACGGTACCGGAATACAAGGTATCTGTACCAAGGTTGGAGCCGTGGTTGATGCCCGAATATACAAAATCGATTTCAATTTTTTGTTCCTTCAGGATGGATAGACCCAGCTTTACACAGTCTGCCGGTGTGCCCGAAACGCTCCATGCACCCGTGACTTTCGGAAAGTCGACTTCATTTACTGCAAGAGGGACACCCATTGTGATCCCATGCCCGCATGCGCTTTTTTGAGAATCCGGAGCAAAGACATAGATCTCCGCTTCTGTCGAAAGCGCAGTAGCAAGTTCGCGGATACCGCGTGCTGTGATTCCATCGTCGTTAGTAACTAATATTTTCATAGAACCTCCTGTTTTATGCGGGGTTTCACCCGCCCCGAGCATGCGGATCTCATTGTTTTTTTGCTTGCTCAGTATGACTATTCATTATACCACTTTGGCTCGAAGCTTAAAACCTTTATTGACATTTCATGCGAATGATGATGAAATATTAATAGATGTTTTTGTACATTTTTGCTTAATTTCATACGAGAGGAGGCTTTATTTGAATAGACTTTCGAACAAACTCAAAGAATCGTTCTTTTCGGTACTCCCCGTAGTCGTCATCGTTGACCTCCTGCAGTTCACAGTCGTTCCGATGCCAAAAGGGACCGCTTGTCTTTTTTGGTCCGGCGCCGTCATTGTTATTATTGGTTTGGGGTTTTTTGGTCTTGGAGCCGACCTCGCAATGATGCCGATGGGTCAGCACATCGGTTCCCGCCTTACGAAAACAAAAAACCTCTGGATCCTTCTGCCGATTTCCTTCCTGCTCGGCACAGTCGTTACTGCCGCGGAGCCGGATCTTCATATTCTTGCAAGCCAGGTACCTTCCGTTCCCAACAATGTACTGATCCTTTATGTTGCAGTAGGCGTCGGCGTTTCTCTGGTCATCGCGCTTCTTCGTATCATCCATAAGATCAGCCTTCCAAGGCTGCTTATCATATTCTACACTGCGGTATTTATTCTCGCCGCGTTTATGTCGGAAACTTACATTGCAGTCGCTTTTGATTCCGGAGGAGTCACAACAGGTCCGGTTACAGTGCCGTTTGTTCTGGCTCTCGGCGTTGGTCTCTCTTCGGTACTCGGAGGGAACAGATCTCATGATGAAAGTTTTGGTTTGATTGCGCTATGTTCCGTCGGACCGATCCTGTCGGTTATGATCATGGGCTTTTTTTATCGTTCGGCAGATGGCGGCCACAGCAGCGAAGGCGTCGACCCCTCAGCATTATCGGGGTGGCATGATATTCTTAATCTTTA
>CAZKCB010000128.1:468-6255 GCA_964550965.1 uncultured Oscillospiraceae bacterium | reverse complement strand
GAACGATTATAAGACAAAAGAAGGGCAGCTGCTCATCGGAGGCTATGGCGGCATTCATCACTACAGAAAAACGAATCCTTTTGTTACGGACTATTCTCTAAATGTTGTTAATTCCGTTAGTTGCTACGAATTATATAGATTAGGTGCGAAACGAGTCACTTTATCCTATGAATTGAATAAGACACAAATTGAAGATTTAATGAATGCCTATTATGAAGAAAATGGCGGCTATCCTGCACTGGAAATGATCGTATATGGCAAAGCACCTATGATGTTTACAAAATATTGTCCGTTGAAAAAAATGGATCAATGCGGTATTTGCAGAACGAAGAGCTATGAGCTAACAGATGAGCACGGAACGTTCCCTGTCATTACTCATGATGATTGTACAACGACGATCCTTAATGGGAAGACGCTTAATCTTTTAGATGAGCTACAAAGCATAAAAGGAATCGAGGCATTCAGATTAAACTTCACAGTGGAATCAAAAGAGCAGGTTGTGAAAACCATCAATAAGGCCTTAAGCAAATTAAACGGCGGAGTGAATAAAGCTGTCTTTAATCAGGAAACAGACACAAGAGGACATTTTAATAAAGAGATTTTGTAGGGATTCCATTTCTTTTCAAAATTTTAGGAAAAGAACGTTTAATTTGAGAAATATGGTCAATAAACATAAAGGCAGAAAAAGATCAATCATTTAAGCGAAAAAAATGGAGGTACATTTTTATGAACAATTTAGTTGCAATCAAAGTGAATGGTAGAATCGCACAGGCTCCGCTTGTACAGGAGATCCTTACAAAGTACGGATGCAACATTAAGACAAGGATCGGTTTTCATGAAGTAAATGAAGACCTATGCTCGATGGATGGGGTTCTCGTTCTTGAATTGACCGGAAAGGACACTGAGATCCAAGCCATGTTTGATGCACTCAGTAAGCTTGATGGAGTAACACCGAAAAAAATCGAGTTTTAAGATACTCAGTTAATAAAGCCTAAACCGCAGAAGCCTGTAGCTATCAAGATACAGGCTTTTGCTTTCCTGTGAAAAGAGGGTGATCTTGTGGAAAGAGTAGCCGCAGTCAAATGCAGCTCTTATCAAACGGAAGAAGTGTATCAGGCTGCCAAAGAAGCCATTTGCAGGATCGGGCTTGTGATCCCCGCACACAAAACGGTTTTGATCAAACCAAATATTATGTCTCAAAACAGGCCCGATCAGCATACCATAACCCATTATTCTCTTGTCGATGCACTTTGCAGGATACTAAGAGAAGCAAACTGCAAGATACTGATCGGTGAGTCCATTTCGTTTTACCAGAACGGGCTTACTCGAAAAGCTTTCAAAAAAGCCGGGATCGAAGAAATTGCAAAGAAATACGGTGCAACGCTGATTGCCTTCGAGGAAGAATCGCTGATCCGGGTAGACAAAAATATCGAGGGACTAAAAGAACTTTATTTACCTAAAATCCTTCTTGATGTCGACCTGGTGATCGATGCCTGCAAACTGAAAACGCATGGAGCCATGCGTTTGTCGGGAGCACTCAAAAACCTTTATGGCTGTCTCCCGGGAGGATACAAACAGAGAATACACCGATGGACAAGCAATGAATTTGAACTTTCCGATGTGATCATAGATATCCATAAAATCGTAAAACCCGGGCTTTCGATCATGGATGCGGTAGTGAGTCTTGATGGAGGGCCTACGGCTTTGGGACGACCGGTAGCAACGTCGCGAATTTTTGCATCTGAAAATGCTGCAGCACTTGATGTCGTGGCTTCGCGGATGATTGGATACCAAGCGGAGGAACTTCCTATTTTGATCCGGGCAAAAGAAAGGGGGCTCCTTGAAAATTTCCATGATATTGAGATCCTCGGAAATGTCGATTCATTCAGCTTTAAAAAACTTGTAAACGCAGATTTCGAACGGCCATCGAATCCGGACAGCATTTTTGTAAAAAATACTTATGTCGATCTTCTGATCGATGATGCGAAATGTACAAAGTGCAAAAAATGCATCGCCGCATGCCCGACCGGTGCAATAAAAGAAGCAGATGGAAAAACCGTAATTGATGCAGCAGAATGTATCAATTGCTATTATTGCATGTCTGTTTGTCCTGAAAATGCTATAAAAATAAAAGCTTCCGTCTTGAACCAGCTAATGAGAGTCTTACGATGGGTCTTCAGACTTTGATATCATTGCAAAGATTCGGAGCAAATCCTGCATATTTTTGAACGCAACGGCAGTTTTTTATTGTATAATATATCGATGCTTTCGCTTATAATGAAAAGCATTTGACTCTTGGGCAAATTCTTCTTAAAAAACAGCATAAGCAACATAACTAGAAACAAAAATACGCGGAAGGAATTTGAATCTTAATGAAAAAAATCTTGCTTGTAGACGGAGATACCAATACCTGCAGATCTATGGCCAAAGCTTTTGCAGGAACAGATTATAGGATCATAACAGAGACAGATGGCTTTTTAGCCTTAGAAATACTTAAAATAGGAGAAGTGGATCTGGTGATCTGCAGTATGAATCTGGAGCATATGGATGGATATGAATTGCTTTCGATCATAAAAAAGCAATATCCCCAAGTGATCCGGGTGATCATGAGCGGCAATGTCGAAGAAGCATCTGTTTTCAAGGCCATTCTTCAGAATATCGCGAGGTTTTATATCCTGAAACCTTGGAAAGACGAAAAGCTTCTTGAATATATCGGTCAGATTTTTGAAGCGGAGCTCATCTTGAACTCCCAGGAACTGAAGCTTCTTATCAATGACATAGACAAACTCCCGACCATTGAAACGAGCTACCAGAAAATATTGAATATGATCGAAAAGGATGCCGACACGACTTCGATCTCATCGGAGATCGAAAAGGATTTTGCGATTTCGATGAAATTGCTGCAGATGGCGAATTCCGCTTATTATGGACTTCAGACCGGTTCTGTCAAGCATGCGACCATATATCTCGGCTTACAGAATCTGAAAAGTTTGATCTATTCGACTTCTATTATGAATTCCTTGGATGCTGTTTCTATCAGGCATAGGCAAAATATAACGGATCTTTGGGCACATGCACTTTTGAGCAGTAAGCTCCTTCACTTTATTTATGGAGACATGATGAATAAAAAACTCTCGGAAGTTGCTTATTCCGCAGGCCTGCTCCACAACATCGGTTCCTTGATCCTGATCCAGAACCGCATTGACGATTATGCGAAAATAGTCAGCAAAGCCGATAGTAAATCACTGAATTTACTCGAACTTGAAAAGGAAGCCTTTCATGTGACGCATCAGGAAGCCGGCGGATATCTCGTAAGCTGGTGGGAGCTGCCTTTCGCTATTGTCGAGTCAGCACTCTATCACCATAAGCCGCTTGATCCTTGCGTAATGAATAAAGAAGTCGTTTGCGCTGTCCATCTTGCACAGCACTATGCATGGCAACTATTGCGGCAGCCTGCCACAACAGAATTTTATCCCGAGGTTTTTGAGGTCCTTGGCATTGATAAAGGAGATTTCGAAGCAGCCATCAATTGGAGAAAATGGAACTAAGTGCTATTTTAGCAGATAGAACATTAAAATAACTCCGACACCGCCCATTACTAAAATGGCAAGACTGCCTAAGATATTGCTTAAAGGGCCATTCGTATAGTAGCCCATTACTTTTTTATTGTTTCCCAGTATAAGAATGATGACCATCAGCGGGGGCGCCATCAAACCATTTACTGCGGCAGCATAATACAATGCTTTCATAGGGTCTATCCCGATAAAGTTGATCAGGAGCCCTACGATCGTCGCAATGATGATGACACCATAGAAACCATGCGCGTCTTTAAGTTTTTTTCCGAGCCCCGCTTCCCATCCGATCATTTCAGAAACGGCATAAGAGCAAGAACCGGCCAAAATCGGTACAGCAAGAAGCCCGGTCCCAATGATTCCCAAGGCGAATAGCAGAAAAGCAAAATCGCCGGCCAGGGGTCTTAGGGCCTCGGCTGCGTCCGGTGCTGATTTGATAGAATAAATCCCTGCGGCATGGAGTGTTCCGGCTGTTGTGATCATGATCATAAAAGCAGACAAAGAAGTATAAAACATTCCGAGCAAGGTATCTATTTGCATCCCGTTTACATCTTTCCGGTAAATGCGAGGTCTGCCCTTGCCAATGGCAGAAATTTTATCTTCTAAAATTTCTTTTTCAACTTCCTCGTCAGCTTGCCAAAAGAACAGGTAAGGCGAAATTGTGGTTCCAAGGAAAGCGACCACATTAAAAACATATTCTTTCGAAAAATTGATCGTAGGAATAAATGTGTGCAGCAAGATGACTCTCCAGTCCTGATGAATGATGACTGCCGTAACATAGTAGGCAAAAAGAGAAACCGTCAGGCCCATCAATATTTTAGAATACTTTCTGTATTCCAAAAAAATTTCCAGCATCAATATCAATGCCGTCATAAAGAGGATCCAAAACATAAATGGCAAGCCGAAGATCATCTGTGCCGATACGGCCATCGCGCCTAAGTCAGCACCGATGTTGATGATATTTGCTATCAATAACAGGAAAACAGACAGATAACCTATAAAATGAGGGAAGGTTTCCTTCATGATCCCCGAAAGACCTTTGCCGGTGACCATGCCGATCCTTCCGCACATTTCCTGGATCGTGGCAGAGAAAATCAAAGAAATCGGGGACAACCACAACTGGTGATACCCGAACATTGCTCCGGTTTGGGAGTAGGTGCCGATTCCGGATGGATCATCATCAGAAGCACCCGTTATGATTCCCGGCCCGAATTTTTTTAAAAACTCTTTTGCTTTTAAAAAGGGAGACATCTTATCACCGTCCGATATTTTATTTTGAGTACTATTCATGCACCGATTGATTGGATTTTAAACATTTTCAACTTGTAATTTCACAGTTCCTGTTGATATAATACCGGTTCCCGCCATTCTTTTTCGCTTTGTACATAGCGTCATCACTGCTCTTTATTATGCTTTCGATATCAGAAAGTGTTTCATCTATTTCGGTAATGCCGATGCTTATTCCGATATGGTAGTCTTTACCGTTTATAGCGAACGGTCTGTTGATCGCATGGATGATATTTTCTGCGATGTGTTCGATTCCTCGGATTTCTTCCCCTTTGATCACAGCGAGAAATTCATCTCCGCCGTAACGGCAGATCAAATCTGTATCTTTCAGGACTTCCTTGAGTCTGCGGCCTGTTTCGATCAAAATATGATCTCCGATTTTATGCCCGTAGGTATCATTTATGTTTTTAAAGAGATCAAGATCCAGAAAAAGAAGGTGCTTTTTTGTGTGAGATTGTCTGAGTGATTCCCAGTATTTCGGATCCAACAGGTAAGATCTATTCCATAAACCTGTCAAGTGATCCAGGATCGCTTTCATTTCAAGCGTTTCGGTTCTTTTTATCATTT
This sequence comes from uncultured Oscillospiraceae bacterium, assembly GCA_964550965.1. Taxonomy (GTDB): domain Bacteria; phylum Bacillota; class Clostridia; order Peptostreptococcales; family Anaerovoracaceae; genus STD2-154. The sequence continues at coordinate 829 of CAZKCB010000128.1, read as the reverse complement.
GAAGCATCATTTGAAAGATGATGATCGAAAAACAGATCACAAAGTTCAGGGAAGCAATGGGGATCCATGACTGTGGGCCTCCGATGAAAACTTCCTTGAAGATCGAGCAAAGCATCGCAGAAATAGCAAAAAGCATCAATTCTGAACCTGCTCGCCTTTTATAGAGTGCATGGCATGTCAGATATAAAAAATATAAAGCAAAGATTATCGCAGCATATTTGTAAGGCTTCAACACAGCAGCCACCATATTAATCGGCATTGTGAGCGAGATCGCGATCAATGCCAAGAGAGCCCCTTGAAAAACTCTTGTGAGCTGAGCTTCAAACCATCCTGTCCCAAGCAACTTCAAAACCAAAAGAGC
>CAZKCB010000128.1:0-458 GCA_964550965.1 uncultured Oscillospiraceae bacterium | reverse complement strand
GCAAAAGAAGATAACCGGACAAGTATTCCAGGCGTATCAGCACATGCCAGTTATAGACGGGCAATACATCCGTGATGAGCCGCTGACCGGTGAGGATCGTATAAGCGCTGATGCTGAAACAAAAAAGAGAAAAACATAAGGAAACATTGCTCTTGCGATATGCCAAAAACAAACCCATATTGAACAGCCCCACAACAAACATGATCACAAAGAGAAAGAGGTCGCGCCCTTTTTCTTTTTGTGCATAGGAAGTGATCTGATCCACATCACCTATTTGAAAGCTGTTCCAGAATCCTCCGCGGTAATAGTCATAGTTTGAAATTTCGACAACAAACTCTGCTGTTCCGGCCTTGTCCGCCTGAAAAACAGTAGTAAGAGGATCGCATTCCGGGGCAGAGGTGTTTGGATCACTTGAAACGATTCCATTTAAAGCGACCTGCTTGCCGTTTACAAAAACA
>CAZKCB010000127.1:366-6258 GCA_964550965.1 uncultured Oscillospiraceae bacterium | reverse complement strand
CGGGAGAAATTCCGACCGAAGGAATCACAAAGATCACAAAAGCCGATATTGATAAGGCCGCTGCGGAAGGTAATAAGATCAAACTGATTGCAACAGCAAAAAAAGAAAATGGCAAGCTCAGCTACAGTGTCAAACCTACTTTGATCCCGTTTTCGCATCCCCTCGCCGGAGTCAGCAATGAATTCAACGCTGTTTTCGTAAAAGGAAATGCCGTAGACGAGTTGATGTTCTACGGAAAAGGCGCAGGTCCTCTCCCCACAGGCAGTGCGATCATGGGTGATGTCATCGAAATCGGTAAAGCAATGAAAAAGAATGCAGCGTACGATCTCGTCGTTGCCGGAGGAAAAAGATAATGACTTTATTTGAGCAATGGCGTGCGCTGATCGATAACCAGACAGAAGAAACATTTGAAGATTTCTGGGCAAAATACAGCGACGCAGAAGCAAGGATCTACACCAGCATTCTAAAAGAAAAAAATCCTCGCGTTTCCGGAACATTTAAGAATCTTGCGGAAAGATTTGAAGCTGAGCCCGTTCTTTTCATGGGTTTTCTTGACGGTGTCAACTCCAGCCTGCGCACTGAGCTTCCGGTCGAGGGCTATGCTGAAACAAGCCAGATCGATCTTGATATCGATTTTGAAGCATTGTTCTTCAATATGCTCGGCGCAAATGCGGATCACCTGTTTACACTTGATGCCTGGGATGTCATTCTTTCTGAGGAAAAACGCCAGGAAATCGCTACTGCCTTCAAGCGTTCAAGGACAGTAGTAAAAGAAAAAGGACCGGGCCGTAATGACCCCTGTCCCTGCGGAAGCGGCAAGAAGTATAAGAAATGCTGCGGCGCTGATCTCTAAAAAAATGTGAACATATAAGAAAGGCCTTCCCAATTACCTTTCGAACTGCTCACTCATCGAATGTTTATAATAATAGCCAGTCAAAGAAAGCTATTGTACATTCTTGAGTTCGGACAGTTCCTGCGGCAATTGGGAAGGCCTTTCTTTTTTCATCAATTTCTTTTGCAGTTTACCACTTAGCATTTCTTATGGAGAACGACAAGGGAATATAAATCCGGAACACTCATCGAATGTTTATAGTAATAGCCAGTCAAAGAAAGCTATTGTACATTCTTGAGTTCGGACAGTTCGTGTGGCAATTGGGAAGGCCTTTCTTTTTTTATCAATTTCTTTTAAATTTTAAACGCATAGTATTCCTTATTGAGAACGACAAGGGAATATAAATCCTGAACAGAAAAAGCAGAAGACAAATTCTGATTTTAAAAACAGCGCCTCCTGCGCTTGCCGTAAGAGCCGTCCGAACTCGAAAATGTACATTTTGCCTGCTTGACCGGCTAATTTAAATGGACATTTGCTGAGTGAGCGGTTCTCAAGGTAAGCGCAGGAGGCGCTGTAATTATAGCTTTCTTGATTTTTCTTTTCGTTTTTATTTTCCTGCGATCGCTTCGATCTCAATGCCGACGCCTTTGGGAAGATCTTTAACGGCAAAGCACGATCTTGCAGGGTAATCCGCAGCGAAGTAGCTTTGATAGACTTCGTTTACAACTGCAAAATCAGCGATATCCGCAAGCAGTATCGTTACTTTGACTACGTCGTCCATAGTCATCCCGCCCGCCTCCACAATGGCTTTCACGTTGTTCATCGACTGTTTTGCCTGTTCTGCAATATCGCCCGTAACAATGTTTCCTGTTTTCGGATCGATAGGGATCTGTCCGGATGTAAAAAGCAATCCTCCTGCTATGATGCCCTGGGAATAAGCACCTACTGCCTTGGGTGCATTTTCTGTGCTGATGATTTTCTTCATGATTCTATCTCCTTTCGGTTTTCTATAATTGTTTTACTATCTCAATGGCGATTTGATAGGGGTCTTTTCCGTTTCCGTCCACCGTGACGGTCGCCGCTTTTTCATAATGCGGAAGTCGTTCTTTATACAAATCCAAAAGATGCTGAAATTGTTCTTCAAGACTCCGAAGCTGCGATGCTGCAAGAGGTCTTCCTTTGTCATGCGCGATCCTGCCAAACATAGTTTCCGGCGTATCACGAATAAAGACAACCATTTTCTCTTCCGCAAGCAAGCCTTCATTCTTCTCGCCGGTAAATGTGTTTCCGACAACGCCCCCGCCGCAGGCAATGATCAGATCCTCTCGTTCAGAAAGTTCTCGAAGGATCCGATTTTCAACCTCTCGGAAATACTCTTCGCTCTCCATCTCAAAGATTCGGGAAATCGGCATCCCTTCGCGCTCTTCGATCAGCGTATCCATGTCGATAAACTCACGCCGAAGCAGCAAACTCAAATGTTTTCCAATCGTTGATTTTCCGCTCCCCATGAAGCCTATCAGAAAAATCCGAGAGGGAATTCTTTTTTCATGAGACTCTGTCAAAATCCGCTTTAAATCTGCGGCTTTTATCTGCCCCGGGGCGGAAGCATTTTCTCCTGCCCCATATGTAATCGCGGATCCTATCATTTCAGCAAAAGTGCGGCTTATCATACCTTCTTCACCCATTGAGATTGCAATGAAAGGACGGTCTGCTACTTCTGTTTTCATTTTATTCGCTGCAGCAAGCAAGCGGCATACATCCTCACAATTACAAGGCATCACTGCAATTTTGCTGATATCTGCTCCAAACTCCTGCATCCCCCGAAAAGTCTTCAACAAGTCTTCCTCGGATGTTGTTTTTACAAAATCATGTTGGGAAAGGATCACCGCGATCCCCTCTCTATGTGCCTCAGAAAGCAAGGACTTTATTTCATCAGGATCTTTGGAATACTCAAGGTCGATCAGATCAGGTTTTCCTGAAAATATGGCCTGATGATTCAGCGCATAATACTTCTCCGTTTCCATTCTTCTGCTTCCGCCCTCTTCAAAGGTCCGAAATGTAAATAAAAGAGGGATGTTGCCGATTTCTTTTTTTATCGCATCAAATCCGGCGTCTAAATATTTCAAAATCTGATCGGGCTGGTCAAATGGCTCAAAGAAGTCCGTTCTCCACTCAATGATATCAGCTCCTGCACTTGTTGCAAATCGAGCTTCCCTAGCAAGTTCTTCGATACCATGGGCAGTGAGCGGAACACAAAGCTTCGTTGCACCTTCACCGATCTCAATATTTTTAACTCTGACAGTTTTCATAAGATTGGTCCTCTCTCCGCTTATATACCGTTCTTTTTGCATAGCGCGGCGATACCGCATTCTTCACATTTTGGATTTCTTGCACTGCAGATCTGTCTCCCGTGAAAGATCAGCGCATGATGCATGCTCGTCCAGTGCTCCTTTGGAAGGCATTTCATCAATGCCAGTTCTGTTTTCAAAACATCTTTTTCTTCGGTAAGCCCTATCCGATTTGCCAATCGGAAAACATGGGTGTCAACCGCGATCCGCTGCTCTCCGAAGCCGACAGACAGCACTACATTTGCAGTTTTCCGGCCTACTCCCGGAAGTTCTATCAATTTTTCATAATCATGGGGTACGGCGCCCTCATATTTTTCAGCCAGAATGGTGCACAGCGCTTTGATGTTTTTCGCTTTTGAACGGTACATTCCGATGCGCTTCAAAATTTGTTCCAGTTCTTCCTGCGGAATTGCTGCAATCGATCGGGCATCTTTTCCTCGTTCAAACAAACCGGGCGTCACGAGATTGACGCTTTTATCGGTCGTTTGTGCAGAAAGAACGGTCGCGATCAGGAGTTCAAAGACATTTTTATGTTCCAACGCACATTCGGCATCAGGGTAAAGGGTTTCGAGAGTTTCAATCAGCGCTGTGATTTCCTGTTTCTTCAATTTCGCCAAAATACTTGTCTCCTTTCAGCCTTTAACCAATGTGCTTTTGTTTGTATTGTTTCATTATATATGAGCTTATCGGAAACGTACAGGAGAATCCTTGTTGCCTTTGCTATAAGGTTTACAACAGCAAAAGTCCATTTTCGGTAATATTAATAATGATTTTTGCCAACTCTGCCGCAGGCTTTTTCATTCCATCGGACATCCACTTCTGTATGATACCTACACTGCCTACAGTTACAAAAATAAATATGTATTCGGAATCTTCCTGCGACAGCTTTTTATTTTCACTAAAATCGAATGCACATTGTGTTTGTGCAATCATCATGACCCGTTTTTGAAAATCGATATTCCCTTTATCACTGAGCAAAAGCGAACACACTTCAATATTTTCCTTGAGGTATTCAAGGATCCCTTCCAGGACCTCAAGGGATTCTGTTTTTGTCATGCCTCTTGCAATAGGTTTGAAATGTAGGTTGATATCTTCGAGAAATTCATCTTCGATCCGATGCATCAGATCGTACTGATCGGTATAGTGGGCATAAAAAGTGGCACGATTGATATCAGCTTCCTCACAAATTTCTTTTATTGTGACTTTGGCGATCGGTTTTTCTTTTAAAATGCTGATGAAACTCTTTTTTATGACCATTTTGGTATACCGGACTCTCCGGTCCACTTTTTTCTCTGGCATCTCAACGCCCCTTTCAAACAAAGCAACTGCGGATCATTGATTTTTAAACAAAATCATGGGTTTTGTTCAATATCTTGCACTTTTTAGTAATCTGTTTGTTGAATTAAATGCATAATGATATTATACTACATTTGCGAAAGTTAACAAACACTTTGTTCGCAAACTCAAAAGGGGTAAAGGGGATTATCTAGTTAATGCAACGACAAATATCTGAACATTCATTGTTAGGGGAAAGGGCGATTCCCATTGACACATAGTTAGCAACTCCTTAGAATGTTGTTGTAGCTTATGTATTTTAATGAACAGATCAAATGAATCGGAAGGGGTTTCTAAATGAAAATAAATTTGGGGTTTACAAAGGGGTTATCCAAAAAGAAGATCATCATTGGCATTGCTGTGCTCATCGTCCTCGCAATCAGCGTTTTCAGAATCGTTCAGGCCTTCGCGCCTGAAAAAACCACAGAAAAAGCGCCTGTGAGCGTAACCGTAGCAAAAGCAGAGATCGGAACGGTCTATGCCACTTCTCCGCTTACCGGCCGCATCGATCCGGTCGATTCTGCATCGGTCGTTCCTATGGTTGCCGGTCAGGTCACAGCGGTGAATGTCGCGATCGGAGATCATGTCAACAAGGGCGCGGTTCTTTTTACAATGGACCAGACACAGTCGTCTGTTCTCTACAATCAAGCCAAGATTTCTTTTAACAGCGCAAAGGACAATTATAATCGCATCAATTCTTTATATAAGGAAGGTGCCGTTTCGCTTCAATCCTACCAGGCTACGGAAGCACAATACAATGCCGCTTCACAAAGCCTCACAGCTGCTGCGGAAGCACTCAGCTATTGCACGGTAAAATCTCCTCTCGACGGCTATGTCACTTCTGTAAATGTTGCAGCAGGAACGCTCGCGTCCCAGGCAACACCGGCAGTCACGGTTGCCGATGTGAGTTCGCTCGAAATCAATACCAACATTTCAGAATATCTGGTAGGCAAAGTCAAGGTAGGTGACAAAGTAGAGATCTATATCAACACCTTATCCGAGACTCCTTTCAGCGGTACGGTTTCAGCCTTATCTCCGGCGCCTGCACAAGGGACGCTTACCTATCCCGTAACGATCACTGTTGCAGATCCTGACGGAGTTGTTCAGGCCGGAATGTTTGCGGAGATCCAGATCGTATCAGCAAAAAAAGACAATGTGCTCTGTGTCCCTTCGGATGCAGTCTTTATGAAATCGGGTGAATCCAAAGTCGCTGTTCTCAAAGGAAATATTCCAAAGCTTGTCGTTGTCACCACAGGTCTTGACAACGGAGAGTATGTCGAAATCACTTCAGGACTTTCGGCTGGAGATACTATTGTCGTAACAGGGCAGCAATTCGTCACCGAAGCGGCCGAGGAGTTCATCCGTCGGCACCCGCCG
>CAZKCB010000127.1:0-356 GCA_964550965.1 uncultured Oscillospiraceae bacterium | reverse complement strand
GAAGGTGAAGCTGTCAAAAATATGGAGTAGCAGATATGAATTTATCAAAGTTATCGATAAAACATCCGGTCACAACGATCATGATGGTTCTGGTAATCGTTTTAGTAGGTACCGTTTCGCTTGTAGGTATGCCTATGGACCTTTTGCCCGAAATGGAACTTCCGGTCGCGATCGCCTATGTTCAATATCCAAACGCAGCGCCTGAAGAAGTCGAAACCATGGTAACAAAACCATTGGAACAGGCTCTTGCGTCGGTTCAAAATCTGGATAGTTTAACTTCCATGAGTACCGAAGGGACCTCTCTTGTCATGGTTCAGTTTGACATGGGCACTGACATGGATTTTTCGACCTTTGAC
>CAZKCB010000126.1:0-6282 GCA_964550965.1 uncultured Oscillospiraceae bacterium | reverse complement strand
GGCGGTGGGAGCACAATAGGACCTGCGCTGACCTTTGGTTACATTGCCGGTTTGAATGCCGCTGCAGAGCCTGACAAGGAAGACTGAGATGCTTAGATTTGATCTATCCGATTCTTATAAGGGAATTGGAATTTCTCAAGGTCTTGACAGAGGTTTGTTGGTTTATGATGATAACCTTTTGCTGGTGGAAGAGGGAATGGGCTTTGGAAGCTGCGCGCTTCAAACAGCTGGCCGCACTTACTTTACCTCAATAAAGGAGTTTAAAAGGGATGGTGTTTCATTTCATATGAGATCCAGTATCGATATGAAGCTGGAAGTGAATATCCTGGGAATAAATTCGCCCTTTCTTACTCTGGTTCATGAACATGCCGTAAAGAACCTATATATGAAGCATGCGAAACGACAAGAACAGCTTCTGCGGCTCGGGTCTTTCTTAGGTAAACTTTTCAATATGAAAACATACTTTCTCAAAGTTCCGACTTTGGGAGAGGTAACGGTTATCTATAAACTCGGCGAGGGCAATATATTGGTGGATCTAAGCTTTGAAACAGAGATAAAAGACAGCAGGCTCTTTGTACTTAATGAACTGGGAGGAAGCATATTTGATCAAAGTATTATAAATGGAATAGTCTCGGATCCTCCTTCGGGATGGCAGAAAATCGAGGCTCCCTGTGAACTTTATAGCAGGAAGCACGGGCTTTCATTCACTATTGTTGAAAAGCATATTCCTGACAATGTAAAAAGCAAACTCTATTGGGGGAGAGAGCAGATCCGCAATCATTGCTGCTGGGCCGGATTTGAAAATGAAATCGTATGTGAGTCAGGTAAATTCGAAAATTATATCTATTCGATTGAATTGAAGGTGGCTAAATGATGACAAAAAAAGTTTTGCTGATATATCCTTACTTTTACACCGGAGCGAAAACAGATCAGATATTTACGCCAATGGGGATCGGCATCCTATCTGCCGTCCTAAAGAAGATAGGAATCGATGTAGTGCTGATCGACTGTACTTTCTTGACGATGGAGGAGGCAATCAATAAAGCCCAAAAATGCAAGCCGGATATAACCGGGATATATATAATGACTACCCTTACAAATAATGCGCTGGGAATGATCGACAAGTTAAGGAAAGTCAATCCGCAAAGCATCTATGTGGCCGGGGGGCCGCTGCCAACGCTTTATCCCGCAAAATTTGTTGAAAGATTTGACTATGTGTTTCGGGGAGAGGCAGCAAAAAGCCTATGCGATTTTTGCCGGGATTACTTAAATGCATCAAGTAGAAGCAAATTTCTAAAAAACATAAAACCATCAATGTATTCTGGCATCTGCAGTATAAAAACGGGCATTATGGAGTCTCCGATCGCTCATCTTACAAAAGAAGAAATCGATGAGTGTCCGATAACGGACAGAACAGGATTTGATCATCAAAAGTATCAGGAGCTGAACTATCGGGGCACAGGTAAAAAAACAACGACGATCATGACAAGCTATGGCTGCCCCTTTTCCTGTGACTTCTGTTCGAAACCTATATTTGGAAATGAGGTGAGATTCAGAAATCTGGACAGGATATTTGAAGAAATAAGAGATATCACTTCATACGGTTATGATTCACTTTGGATCGCTGATGATCTTTTCACATACAATGAAGAATTTCTAAAAGGTTTTTGCAACAGGCTTATTGAAGAAAACTTGCAGCTTTCCTGGACTTGCCTTTCAAGAGTTGACAGTGTAACTGACAATGCTGCAAAGACGATGAAACGTTCAGGATGCAGCAAGGTCTACCTGGGAATTGAGTCTGGGAATGATCATGTTTTAAAGCTTATGAACAAAAATACTAATACAGCTCAGATAAGAAGAGGCGTTGAAATATTCAAAAATAATGGGATAAGCTGTGCCGGATTCTTTAGGGTGGGATATCCGGGCGATACGATTTAAACGATAAAGGAGACCTTTGATTTTGCATTGTCACTGGAACTTGATGAAATTTCATTTAATGTACCGTACCCATTACCGGGTTCAAAGCTTTATGAAAGAGTCTCAGGTATCAGCGAATCCGACTGGACGATAGAAAATGAGACAAGATTTCTTTACAAAAGTGAATTTGATGAAAAATGGATGGCAATGAAGATCCAGAAAACACTTGCTGAATTTGCAAGGTTGAAACGAAATAGGTCATTTGATTCGAGTCAGTTTAAGGATAGTGAAAGGAGTGTTACATATGGGAACTTTAAAAGTGGATGTCAGAGGCGAAACCTGCCCGATCCCCCTTGTAGAAATGCGCAAAGCGCTGAGAAAAGTTGAGACGGGTGATACGATCGAGATCATAGGGACACATCCCGCTTCAAAAAAAGAAATTCCAATGGCGGCGGAAGCCTTGTCGGTCAAAATCATCAGTGAAGAGCAGAACGGGGACGAGTGGAAAATCGTTTTGCAGAAATAGTTGTAAAAACAACAATACAGTAGAGAGAGGTGATTATGGTGAGTGAAAAAGCAACCATCGTTGTTCACAGCGGTGATCTGGATAAAATATACAGCGCTTTGATCATTGGAAACGGAGCGTTATCGATGGGAATGGAGGTTTCGTTGTACTTCACGTTCTGGGGATTGCTGCGATTAAAAAAAGGGGGCTTGGATAAAGGTCCTTTATCAAAAATGCACATGTTTGGTTTGGGAAAGCTGATGATCAACAGTAGAATGAAAAAGGCGAATGTAGCTTCGCTGGAACGTCTTATGGGGGATTTCAAAGAACTTGGAGGCAAAATCATTGCCTGCGAGATGACGATGGAGATCATGGGCGTAAAACCAAGTGACTTGAATGAAGGCATGATCGACTCATATGGTGCAGTCGGCACTTATATTAAGGAAGCCAGAGAATCCGCAATCACGTTGTTGATATAGGGGTGAATTTATAATGGAAAAAGCGATTTATTTGGATAATTCGGCTGCGACAAGACTCGACGAGGCGGTTTTCGCAGCTATGAGACCCTGCTATTTTGAAAACTATGCTGTGGCAACATCGGAATTTGGATATTCCCAGGGGCTCGAAGCTCGTGAGATCCTGGCGGAAGCAAGAGCAAAGATCGCTGCTTTTTTAGGTGCCCTGCCGGAGGAATTTATCTTCACCTGCGGAGATACAGAATCAAGCAATCTGGCGTTGAAAGGCGTACAGAAAATTTTAAGCAGTAAAAAAGGAAATCATATCATCGTGTCAAAAATTGAAGATTTTCCGGTTTTACAGAGCGCCAAAGCTTTGGAAAAGATGGGCTGCAAGGTCGATTATCTCGATGTTGATGAATATGGAGCTATAAGCTTGAAGCAGTTGGATGAACTCATTCGTGATGACACCATCCTGGTTTCGATCCAGCACGGAAATCAGGAAATCGGAACCATCCAGGACATTGCGGCGATAGGAGAGATATGCAAGAAGAGAAACGTTCTTTTCCACACCGACGCAACGCATACGTTTACGCGAGTACCCATCGACGTGAAAAAAATAAATGTCGATTTGATAACCGTCTCTGCGCATACCATTCATGGCCCGAAAGGGATCGGCGGGCTCTATGTTCGAAAAGGCACACCGCTCGCCAAAATGATGGATGGCGGCTTTCAGGAATTCGATCTTCGGGCGGGGATCGAAAATATTCCCGGCGCAGTTGGCTTTGCAAAAGCTGTAGAACTGGTGAGCCCTGAAGAAAATGCTCGTCTGCAAGAAATGCGAGACCGCATCATTGAGCAAATGTTCAACAAAATATCCTTAGTAACGTTGAACGGGCATCCTGAAGCAAGGACGCCGCAAAATGCCAATATAACCTTTCATCACGTTGAGGGGGAATCGATCACCTTACATCTTGATATGTACGGAATCGCAGTAAGCACAGGTTCTGCATGCTTCAGCAGGTCGTTAGAAGCCAGCCATGTGATGATGGCCATCGGCGGTGACCATGAAAGAGCCCATGGATCTATCCGCTTTTCCTTTAGCCGCTACAACACGATGGAAGAAATCGATTTTGTCGTTGAAAAGCTGGCAAAAATCATAGAGGATTTGAGACGGATCAGTCCTTTAGGAAGAACAGGAGGTAAGTAAAATGCCATTTCCTTATAATGATATCGTATTGGAACATTTTCGTAATCCCCATAATGTCGGTCATATCGAGGATCCCGATGGAAAAGCTACAGAGGGAAGCCCCGCCTGCGGCGATATGGTTTCGGTCTATATAAACGTCGATGATGAAACCAAAAAAATTTCTGATATTAAATTTGAATCTTATGGCTGCGCTTCCAATATTGCGACCGGATCGATCATTACCGAACTGGCAAAGGGAAAAACGCTTGAGGAAGCAAAAAAAATAACCTGGAAAGAGGCATCTGAAGCATTGGGAGGTCTTCCTGCGATCAAAGCTCATTGTTCCGTGCTCGCCGTAGAAGGATTAAGGAGCGCGATCCAAAATTATGAAGAAAAACATGGTCTTACGAGCAACAAGGAAGCAACAACAGTAGAAGTGGTCAAAAAAAGGCTCAGACGCGTCATGAATCCTATGAAGGGGCTTGACATGGTTGCGACAGACCTGGTCAAGGAAATCGAAGTTAAGGATGGCGTGATTCATTTGGTCATAGACCTTCCCGAAGATCATCAGTTTGCGGCTGCGATTAAGGAAGAGTCAAAAGAACGACTGGAAAATTTATGGGATGTGAAAAAGGTGATCATCGATTTTGCAAAATAACAAATAGATAACGCTAAGCGACCAGTAGAAAACAGGGAGAGTTATCATGGAATATATAAAAGTTGCGGAAACAACAGAACTAAGTGCGGGAAATAAAAAGAAAATAAGCGTCGAGGGGAAAGATATCCTTCTGACGAATATCCAAAACTCCTATTATGCGATCGACAATACTTGTCCGCATATGGGTGGTTCTCTCTATGATGGGGATCTTGACGGCAGCCATATTATCTGCCCGAAGCACGGTTCTATATTTGATGTGACAAGCGGAAAGGCGATACAGGGAGGCAAATTTTTATTTATTAAAATCAAGGTCGATGATGTTAAAAGCTATCCTGTTAAAATCGAAGGAACTGATATCATGATTGGAATAGAATGAGCTTTTGAATGATTAAAAAGTTATTGCGGTGATTGCTGAAACACTTTTAGTTAGATAAAAAAGGGGGGGATTTGGTTATGTCAAAAAGCAAAGTGTTTTCTGCTTTGATGGTTTTGCTTTTGGCGTTTTGCATAATATCCAGTGCCTGCTACGCCATTGATGCAGTTAAAACCACAACTGCTTCAATCCCCGCAAGTGAAACTACTGTGATCAAACTTCAGATTGGAAGTGCCTTTATGACTGTAAACGGAAAAACACAGGCTATTGACGAGAACGGGACCGCTCCTGTTATTCAGGGCGATCGCACGCTGCTTCCTGTTCGCGCAGTAGTCGAAGCCATGGGCGGCGGTGTGGAATGGGATCAGATATCTGAAGCCGTTACTTTGACCCGCGGAAGCGACGTAATCAAAATGACGATCGGAAGCAGAAGCGCAAGCCTGAACGAAAAGGCTAAGACTCTCGATTCGAGTCCGGTGATCATCAAGGAAAGAACGATGCTCCCGATTCGTTTCATTGCTGAAAGTTTTGGTTTTTCTGTAGCATGGAATGCTTCTGATTCAACGATCAAGATCACAGATTCCGAAACGGCGGGAACGAATGATGGGCAGACCCCCGGACCTCCTGCTGTTTATATGACGGCCGACATCAGTCCTAAAGGCCTGGCTGCTGCTTATGAGGCGCTGGGTCTTGAGGCAACAGGCAAGGTGGCCGTTAAAATCAGTACCGGAGAACCGGGAGGCCATTATTACCTTTCCCCGACCCTGATCAAAGATCTGGTACAGTCTGTCAATGGAACGATCGTCGAATGCAATACTGCTTACGGAGGACCCCGGGACAACACTGCGATCCACCGGCAGGTCGCTGAAGATCACGGATTTACAGCTATTGCCGATGTTGATATTATGGACGCCGGCGGTTCCATGAGTTTGCCCGTGGAAAACGGAACACATCTGTCAAAGAATTTGGTGGGGTTAAATTTTAAAAATTACGATTTCTATCTAATTTTATCCCACTTTAAAGGGCATGGCATGGGTGGCTTTGGTGGTGCGATCAAGAATACCTCTGTCGGCATTGCATCCTCTGAAGGTAAATGTCTGATCCACACCGCCGGAGCAAGTAAAACATATCCCTGGGGCGGAGATCAGGATGATTTTCTGGAATCTATGGCGGAGGCGGCCAAGT
>CAZKCB010000125.1:0-6370 GCA_964550965.1 uncultured Oscillospiraceae bacterium | reverse complement strand
TGGTTTTGCTGACCGACAGATCATAAGCACCTTTGGTCTTCTTGCCCCGGGAAAAGGCATTGAGCATGCAATCGAAGCAATTGCAAAGGTAGTCAGCAAGCATCCGGATGTCTTGTATCTGATTCTCGGCCAGACTCACCCCGTCTTAGTAAGGGAAAACGGCCAAGCCTACAGAGATAAATTGATTTCACTTGTTGAAGAATTGGATTTGAACAGCAAGGTAAAATTTGTGAATAAGTATCTTTCAAAGGATGAGCTTATCGATTATCTCGAATTATCAGATCTCTACCTGACCCCTTATTTAGGTAAGGATCAGGCTGTCAGCGGCACCTTGGCTTATGCCGTCGGTTACGGAAAAGCGATCGTCTCGACTCCCTATATGTACGCAAAGGAAATGCTGGCCGACGGGAGAGGCATCCTCGCGAAGTTCAACGATCCTGATTCCCTCGCTTGCTCCATCAACCTTATTTTAGAGGATCCAGAGCGGAAGGAAGCCATGGAAGAGAAAACTTTGGCTCTCGGCAAAACGATGTATTGGAATCTGGTTGCCGAACAATATATTGAAGTATTCTTAAAAATCAAAGAAAAGAAAGCTCTTCAGAAAGTCGGAATATAAATATGGAACTTACAAAAAATATGGCATTTATCGGTTATCTATTTAGTATGACCGATGATACCGGCATCTTTCAGCACAGCGTTTACGGTGTGCCGGACCCCCGCAAGGGCTATACGACGGATGACAACGCCAGAGCATTGATTTTAGCAACCACTCTTTATGAATGTTTAAAAGACAAAGATTATCTTTTCCTTGCTTACAAGTATCTTTCCTTTCTGCTCAATGCACAAAAGGAAGATGGTTCGTTTCAAAACATCATGGACTACAATCGGGAATTCCGCGAGGAAGAGGCTTCCGAAGATTGCTTCGGCAGATGCATCTGGGCTTTAGGTCGAACGAGTGCAAGCTTTTCCATACCCACAAACATAAAACGAGCTTGTCAGGAAATGCTAAAAAGAGCTTTGCTCGACTTTCCGGAGCTAACTTCACCCCGGGCTAAAGCCAATGTAATCATTGGCCTTAGCTACCTCGAAGAAACGGCAGGCACAACTAAGCTGATCGATAAGCTTTCCAAATCTCTCACCGAACAATACCACCGCTTTAAAGATGGCGACTGGCACTGGTTTGAAGACTCCGTCACTTACGGCAATGCCGCGCTGCCCTGGTCACTTCTCAGGGCCTATCAAATACTCAAAAAAGACAGTTTGCTTGATACCGCAAAAGAAAGCACTTCCTTCCTTTCAGACCTCACACTAAAGGGCTCTTGTTTTAAGCCGGTCGGCTGTAACGGATGGTTTATGAAGGGCGGAGATCCTGCAGTTTATGACGAACAGCCTCTCGAAGCCTGCGAAATGATCCTGCTTTATACAGAGCTCTATGAAATCACTAAAGAAAAAATTTACCTGGAACATGCCGCGGCTTGCTTTCGCTGGTACAGCGGGTCAAATATAAGTGGTCTGTCTCTGATCGATGAGCAGACCGGCGCCTGCTATGACGGAATCACAAAAACGGGATTAAACTACAACCAAGGCTCAGAAAGCATCGTCTCATATGGAATGGCATTCTTGGGAATGTCAAAATATCCGAATATCTGCGACGGGTAAGCTAGTTACAAAATATAAATTTCAAAAAAGGAGTTCAATGTATTATCCCTTAAAATTCGAACCGGAATACAAAAAATATATCTGGGGAGGAAGAAATCTGGAACGGCTCGGCAAAATCCTTCCAAAAGGAAAAATTGCGGAATCCTGGGAAGTTTCATGCCAGGAAGATGGCATGAGCACTATTTCCAACGGGATCTACAAGGGGCAAACTCTTTGCGGCCTGATCAAGGAAACCGGAAGTCTCATTATCGGAAGCGCATTGGTCCATAACGAAAAAGCAGAATTCCCTTTGCTTTTCAAATTGATCGATGCCAACCAGCAGCTTTCGGTACAGGTCCACCCCAATGATAAATACGCATACATTTTTGAAAGCAAGTCCTCGGGAAAACATGAGGCCTGGTATATCGTATCTGCTAAACCCGGTGCAAGGATCGTCTACAGTGTGATTCCCGGAGTAAGCAGAGCTGTCTTTTTTAAAGCCATCAAACAAGCGAAAGTCTCCAACTGTTTGCATTACCTTAATGTGATCGCAGGAGATGTCATCGACATTTGCCCCGGTGTTCTTCATTCGGTCGGCGCAGGGATCGTTCTTGCTGAGATCCAGCAGAATTCAAATATCACCTACCGGGTCTTCGATTTTGATCGAACGGACGGCAGCGGGGCAAAGCGAGCTCTTCATCTAAAAAAAGCAATGGATGTCCTTACTTTTGATACAAGCAAAAATAAAGCGAAATACAGAGGACTCTCCGTAAAGCTTGAGGGAGATTCCGTTTTGACTTACACCCTCGCAAACAAATACTTTTCCGTCGAGCTTTTAAAGATCGATGGGGAAATCGAGCAGGAAGCGAACGGCTGCCGTTTTTACATCTACTATATGATTGAAGGCAAAGCGGTCCTGCAGCACCAAAACGGCTTTACCTCGCTCGAAAAAGGAGAATCCGTACTGGTGCCTGCCTCAATGGGTAAATTCACTCTGTCAGGCCAATGCAAGGTTTTAAAAACCTACGTCCCTGATATCAAAGAAAACATTATCGCTCAGCTGCTTGAAGCCCACTATAGCCGCAGTGAAATCTCAGAAAACGTATTGGGAGAGAAAGAATGATAAAATTCAAAAAAATGGGTATCATTATGGGACCTGCGGACAACCAGTTCGGTTCCTTTGCAAGATTCAATCCGGGCGTTTATCTGAAAGACGGAATCGTTCATATGCTTTACAGAGCTGTAGATGCAGATATCAAAGACAAAAAATCTTACCGCTCCTATATTGGCTATGCAAAGCTTGACACAAATACGAACATCTTGTGCGATGCAAAAGGAAAGGCCATCTACCCCACTCGGCCAGAAGAAGCAATGGGCTGTGAAGATCCAAGGATCGTTGAGTTTGAAAATGAGATCTATGTTTTTTACACGACTTTTGACGGAATCAAGGCAAGAGTAGCGATTGCCCGGACACATGACTTTCTGCACTATCACAAGCTCGGTGTGATCAACCACTATTCCTGGGATAAAGACGCATTTATTTTTCCTGAGCGGATCCAAGGGAAAATCGCCTATATCCACAGGATCGAACCGGGAATACAGTTGGATTACTTTGATGACTTTGGTCAACTCCTTTCAAGTAACCTCTGGGAGGATTATGAGGGTCGGGTAGCAGCCTCTACCATTTTGCACAGAGAATATTTTTGGGAAAACAAAAAAATCGGAGGAAGCGTGCCTCCGATCAAGACTGAAAAAGGCTGGCTTCTTTTGTATCACGCCGTAGACGATGCTTTTGTCTATCGCGGCAGCGTGGCACTTCTTGATTTGGAAAATCCGGCAAAGGTTCTCGCTCGGATCCCCTATCCCTTGCTTCAACCAGAAGAGGATTATGAGAAATTCGGGGAAGTCAACAATGTCGTTTTCCCTGAAGGCGCTTATATCTACGAGAATGAATTGTTTATTTACTATGGAGCTGCGGACAAGTATATCGCACTCGCGAAGATCGGTATCGAGGAACTCTTCGAGGAGCTTGAAAAATACCCGATCAAGCACAATACCATCCACTCTCCCAAAATTGCCAACATCATCTCCAAAACCGAGGACTCCGATTAAATCGTTAATTCAAAATAGGCTTTTTGATAAAGCTGAGAAATGAAAGTGTGATTATTATGGCAGACAAGAACCCAAAGAAACAGAAGAAGAAAAAACAATTGCCCAAAAATTCGACCGCAAGTTCCCTGGTTTCTATTCAACCGACGATTGTAAGAAAAGCAGGCAAATAGTCTGCGGCTCACAGTAGGCAAAAGAAAGCACAGCAGTTTGCAAACCGCTGTGCTTTCTTAAATCCGTTTATAGGTGGAGTTTATTCGATTTTAATTTTTGCGGTCTGCTCTGCTTTTTCTTTTTTAGGAACATGGATCGAAAGAACTCCGTCATTAAGCGTTGCTTTGATGCCTTCTCCGGACGGAACAGCATCAGCGAGCAACAGATTGCGCTGCATCGAACAGTAGCGGCGTTCTCTGTGAATGTAGTTTTTTTCTTTTTCTTCCACCTTTTCTTCTTTGTTGATCGAAATGCTTAATCTGCCGTCCTCAAGAGCAATATCGATTTCTTCTTTTTTTGCCCCTGGGATCTCGGCTTCGACAACATACTCTTTTTCCTCTTCCCGTACATCGATTTTAAAAGTATCCGCTGCCAGGCTTCTTCTAAAGGGCCATCCGTCTGTAAAAAAGTCGTCAAGCATGTTGTGGAAATCTTCAAACCCAGTACTCAAAAGGTCTGCCTTTTTTTTGTTGAAGGGAACTAATCCTGCCACGATCATCAACTCCTTTTCTTTTTTTTACATAGGTAAGTTGTCATAAAAACAACTTTGTTTTTTAGCCTCATATTTTTTTCGCCTGTTGCTAGATTTACCCGAAATCAATAATTTTAAAAGCATAAACTTGTCATAGCCTTTTTGGTTTTACCGCAAAAAAGAATCATAACCGGCGGCGAAAGCCTCCGGTTATGTCTATTTCTGCGATTTCCGAGATGCAATGGGGGGGATTCCAGCATCATTGAAATCAATAATCCTACTTTTTCTTTTAGATTGACCGATCGATCAAACCTTTTTTTGATTATAGTATCCCGCCATATCATTGTCAATGTTTTAACTTATTTCTTATTATATTTTACAAGGTTGACTTGCACAAAACAGAGTGTTAGTATTCAAATTAATAATACCTTTTTCGAATGATCAATAAAGGAGGTTCTACCTATGGAACCAAAAAAAGAGCTCATTCTTGAAGCCGCTTATGACGTTCTGCTTCAGGAAGGTATCGAAGGCCTCTCGATGTCACGGATTGCGGCAAAAGCCAAAATACCTGCCAGTTTGATCTTTCATTATTTTAAAAACAAAGGGCAATTAGTTCTGGAACTTTCAGAATATATTTTAGAAGAATATAACCTTTACATCGATCAGCAGCTGGATATAAAGCTGGAAGTCACCGCCGAAAGCTTTTTAAGTTTTGTCGATGCTCTATTTCTGATCGATATCAATAACAAGCGCTTGTTTGAGGGTTTTTATGCCTGTTTTTATTTAGGGCTTCGAAACGAAGCGATCGGAAAAACCCTCCGCATTTGTTTGGAAACTGTGCGAGAGATTTTAAAGAAAAACCTTACCCTTTTTGCTGCGAAAGATTTGATAAAACTGGATCGCCAGTCCTTGGTCGTTGATTATATCATCACGGCAGTATCCGGAATTACCAAGATGGCAAATGCAGAATTTACGGAAGCGGCGATCGACCCTGAGCTGATAAAATTGTACAAGCAAAAAGTGATCGAATTATTAGAGTTTAAGCAGTAAGCTGACAAAACCTGCTCCAAGCTTTATCCCGTAAAAGATAATGACAACACCACATACAATGTTTATGATGCGAAGCACTTTATCCGTTATTTTTGCGCTGAAAAGCGAAATGATCGTTGAAATCCCAATAAACCAAGTGCACGAAGCAGCGGCTACCCCCAGGATGAAGTGAAACGACTCCCCTGGCGGCAGCGTAGCTTTAAACGCGCCAAGCATCATGCTTCCATCGATCAGTGCCTGCGGATTGAACCAGGTAACTACACAAGCCGTCGTGATCACCTTCAGTATCGGTACGTTTACATCGGTACTTGTGTCCATCTTATCTTTCGCCTTCAGCAAAGACACCCCGATCCAAATCACGATATGACTTCCAAAAAGAACGACGCCCATCTCAAGCCATTTCGAGGCTTCCATGATCGCCCCAATTCCAAAAAAACAAGCCAAAGCAAGTGTAACATCAAAGAATATAACGATCAGTGCCGTCAGATAAACTCTTTTTCGCGGCTGTGTGAGCGCGGTATTTATGACGAACAAATTCTGAAGACCGATCGGCGCGACATAAGCGAGCCCCATCGTTAGACCCTGAATAAAGTAAATCATCGTTTTACCCCCAACCAAATTATTTTCTTGATCCTACTATATACTTAATTTATAATTTTGTATCCGTCCAAACGTTGACGAAAAACCCAACCAAGTGTAGTATGAGTTTATGAAAAACATCGAAATCGACTGGAAGCCTGACAGGTCGTTAAATATACCGGCATATAAGCAGATCGTAAGCTATCTCAGCGGTAAAGTTTCTGCCGGGGACAGGGCGGTCGGAAGCAAGCTGCCTTCACAAAGAGAACTGGCCCTTTTATTTGGCGTAAATAGAAGCACGATCGTCTC
>CAZKCB010000124.1:0-6404 GCA_964550965.1 uncultured Oscillospiraceae bacterium | reverse complement strand
TTGGCAAGTAAGTCATAAACTCTAATCTGAAAAAACGGTACTCCTGCTTTTCCGGCCGTTGCCCTCGAAAGGTATGTCTTTCCTGTTCCCGGAGGACCGATCAGCAAAATGCCCTTCGGGATCCTGGCTCCGAGGTTATTATATTTCTTTGGATTCTTGAGGAAATCAACGATCTCCACAAGCTCCTCTTTTTCTTCATCCAAACCGGCAACATCTGCGAAAGTGACCTTACGCATCTCATCTTCTTTGTGAAGTCGGGCTCTGCTCTTTCCAAAGGCCATGACACCTTTTCCGCCGCCCTGTCCCTGCTGCATAAATACAAACCAGAACAGCACAAAGATCAGGATCATAACGATCGTAGGAAGCAAAGACAAGATCCAGGATGAGCTCGATGGCTTCTTGCTGGGCATGTCCAAAGTTCCCTCTTCAAGCTGCGGGAATACATACTTCTCTTCTAAAAGCATCAGTTGGATCTGATCCGGAACATAAGCAGTGATGATCTCTCCGGATTTCAAAGTTCCGGTCAAGCCGGTACCTTCTATGGTCAGTTTTTTTATTTGCTTGTCCTGAAGTTCAGATACAAACTTTGAGTATTGAACTTGTGTGACTTTGTTTTCTTGGCCTCCCTGATAGATCCAGGCGATCCCAAGCGCAAATATAATGATTATGGCATAAATGCCTAAATTCTTGACGACTCTATTCAACGATAAAGTTCCTCCTTTTCAATGGCCAAACTTGACGATATTTTGATATTTTAACATGATGGTCGTATAAATTCAAGGATTACCACCTTTTCTGCTTCTTTTTTCACCTTATAATTTTCATTGATCTTACTGCCGACGATCCAAACGACTTCCTGGCCTCTGCATAACAAGGGCATTTGGTTCCGTTTTTCACTCGGCACCTTTTGATCGACAAAATAATTCTGTATCTTTTTTGTGCCCTGCATACCAAGCGGTTTGATATAATCACCGGACTGTCTGGTTCTAATATACAAAGGCTGATCCCAAAGTTCAGGCTCTGCACTCAAAAACGTGCATTCCGCATTTTGAGAACAAAGAGATGGGCTTTGTCCTGCTGAAACGACTTTTACCCGCAAACAGGCATTTAACTCAGGAATTTCGGTTGTTTCTTCCAGTTTTACCCTATAACAAAAATCTTTTTCTTTTTTTGTATCTTTTCTTTTTTTCTCCAAAACCGCATCCTCGTAAGATATTCGAAGTTCAAATCCATGCGGAAAATCGATACGGTCACCCGTGCCCCCGTTTCGGATCATAATATCGGCACGTTCGAGCTGGATCGCAGTCACATCTTGAAGAAGACCCATTTCTTTGAGTGTTTTTAATATGACACGCTTTCCGATCGCAAGAGGCAAATCCCGATAGCCTTTTCGGGAAATCATCTTCTGCACGGTCTTTTTGTTATTGCCTGCCGGCATAGTTTCCAATGGGTCTCTGACTAAGGTTTCCACTGCGAGATCGACCTGTTCGTAAATATACGATTTGTCCTCGGACGCACTTCTTGCAAGCCGGCAAAGCCCCGTCAAAAGGTTTTCATTATATTCCTTCTGCAAATAAGGGATCAGCTCAAGCCGGATCTTGTTTCTGGTATAGTCCGGAGCAAGATTCGTGGAATCGATCCTTGGATGCAGGTTTTTACGTTGGCAATAATCCTCGATCTCTTTTCTGTTGGCATCAAGAAGCGGCCGAATAATAACACCATCCCGGATATACTCAATGCCTGCCAAACCGTCAATGCCTGTTCCTCGAAGGATCCGCATCAAAATCGTCTCGGCCTGATCATTTTGATTTTGAGCTACAGCGATCCTGGCGCATACTGATTTACCAGCCTTTTCGCCTTCTTCAACCATTTCCTGTCTGATTTTCTCAAACGCAGCATAGCGAAGTGCCCTGCCCATTTCCTCTGTGGTCAAGCCTTCTTCTTTTGCAAGTTTTTTCACATCGTAGGAGAATACATCACATGGAATTTCAAGGTGTTTGCAAAGTTCCTGGGTATAAAGCTGATCACCGTCAGCCTCTTCTCCACGCAAACCGTGGTGGATATGGACCACCCGCAGTTTCAGATCCCAGACTTTTGAAAGCTCAGACAGCACAGAAAGAAGGCATACCGAATCCGGGCCTCCCGACACACCCAAAACGATATGCGCACCGTTTTCAAGCAAAGCTCTTTTTTCGATTGTCTCGGCGACTTTTTGTTCTAACATAGTTTCATTATAACATGTTTCCTTGTCTGATACATCATTTCCATGTATAATATACGCGCTACACAAGATTTTTAGTAAGGAGAATCATCGATATGGATCATATAAAATTAGCGGAGCTTCTGTTCCCCGATATCACGAAAACGCCGGCGGAATACGAGGCGCTTTATCCCGCTCGCACACTGCCAAAGGACGCGAAAGTTACTCGCCTCGGTCCAAGCCCGACCGGTTTCATACATCTCGGAAACCTCTATGTTGCCTTTGTGAATGAACGACTTGCGCATCAAAGCGGCGGGCTCTTCTTCCTTCGTATCGAAGATACGGATGACAAACGCGAAGTCGAAGGTGCAGTCGAAGCAGTCATTTCATCTCTCGAATATTTTGGAGTACACTTTGACGAAGGCGCCGGCATCGAAAAAGAAACCGGCGAATACGGTCCGTATTTTCAGAGCAGCCGCGCGGCGATCTACCAGTGCTTTGTAAAAGATCTGATCAGCCGCGGCCTTGCTTATCCCTGTTTCTGTTCAGAGGAAGACATACAGGCTACCCGCGACAAGCAGGAAGCTGCAAAGCAAAACCCCGGCTATTACGGAGCTTTTGCAAAATGCAGAGATCTGACTCTGGAAGAGATCGAAGCTTCACTCAAAGCCGGAAAGCCTTACGTGATGCGTTTTCGTGCTCCCGGCGATGCAAGCAGAAATTTTGAAATCATAGACGGCATTCGGGGTTCGCTTTCCATGCCCGAAAACGATCACGATGTCGTTATTTTAAAGCAAAACGGGATCCCGACCTATCATTTTGCTCATGTCGTCGATGATCATCTGATGCGCACGACACATGTAGTTCGCGGTGAGGAATGGCTTTCGTCACTGCCGATCCATGTTGCGCTCTTTTCGGCCATGGGCTGGGATCACCCGACTTACTGCCATACGACTGTCCTTATGAAGATGGACGGAGAAACAAAGCGCAAGCTTTCAAAACGAAAAGATCCTGAGCTGTCTCTCAATTATTATAGAAGCGAAGGATATCATCCGAAAGCAGTTCGTGAATACCTGATGACCATTTTAAATTCAAATTATGAAGAATGGCGCATGGCAAACCCGGATGCTCCGATCGAAGATTTCCCATTCAGCGTCGAAAAAATGAGCAATTCAGGAACCTTGTTCGATCTCGATAAGCTCAACGATATCAGTAAAGACGTTCTTGTCCGCATGACAGATGAAGAAGTCTATGATTTCCTCATCGAATGGGCAACGTCCTACCGTGAAGAGCTTTTGCCGCTTTTGAACGAGAAAAAAGGCATGCTTCTTAAGATCCTTGCAATGGACAGACACGGCGACAAGCCGCGTAAAGACCTGATCTTCTGTCCGCAGATTTTTGAGTATATCAGCTATTTCTTTGACGAATACTGCAAGACAGAGGACGCATTCCCCGAGAATATTCCCGCCTCTGATATTGCACCGATCCTTTCAGGATATTTAGACACTTATGATCACAGCGACGATGCTTCCGGCTGGTTTTCCAAGATCAGAGACCTCGCAGAAAAACTGGGTTATGCCGGGAAGCCAAAAGACTACAAAAAAAATCCGGAGCTCTACAAAGGCCATGTCGGCGATGTGAGCACCGTGATCCGTATTGCGCTTATGGGAAGAGCCTCATCCCCTGATCTTTGGGAGATCCAGCAGATCATGGGCGAAGAAATGCTCCGCCGCCGCATCACAGGCATGCTCAACACTTTATAAAAACTTTAACTATTCTTTAAAAACACAAAGCCCGCTCACTGTCTATACGGCAGCGACGGGCTTTTTCTTTTATTTCGCGTATCTGTTTAATAAGGTATTGGAAATTGATTTTATTCCGCTAGATATTCCTTTGTGATTTCTGCAAGACGGATCATACCGAGCACGATGTTTTCTTCGGAAACATTGGAATAGTTGATCCGAAGCTCATTATTTTTGACTGCACCCGGGTAAAACGATCCGCCGGGTACAAAAGAAACCTTCGCCGCAAGCGCCCTTTTTAAAAGTTCTCTCGAATCCTTGCCTTCCGGCAGCGCCATCCAGAGGAACAGCCCGCCTTTAGGTTCATTATAGCCAACTTCTTTCGGGAATTCGCGCTTGATGACTTGAAGCATCGTATCCCGCCTGTTTTTATATTGGATCAAATTTTCACGGATGTGTGCGTCGAGATCATAATGTTCGAGATAGTAAGCGGTTTGTCTCTGCGTGATCGAAGGTGCCGAAAGATCGACGTTGCTTTTTAACAGAAGCAGTTCTTCAATGATAGGTCTGCTTGAACAGATCCAGCCGATCCGAAGACCCGGGCAGAAGGTTTTGGAAAAGGTACCGCAATAGATGACTTGACCTTTTTTGTCCAGGCCTACCAAAGGCTGTTCTTTTTCAATTCCAAACGAAAGTTCGGAATAGGCAGCGTCTTCGAGGACCGCAACATCATATCCGGCCATGACTTCCATAAACGCTTTTCGACGTTCCAGACTCCAGCAGCGACCCGTCGGATTTTGAAAATCCGGGATCACATAGACCATTTTTACTCTTTCACCATAAGCGTTCAAAGCTTTTTCAAGCTCGTCGATCACAATGCCGTCATCATCGGTAGGAACCGCCACCAATTCTGCTTCATAAGCTTTCAGCGCGTTTAAGGCTCCAAGATAAGAGGGTGTTTCAAATAAAACCACATCGCCTTTATCTACGAGCAAAAGGCCGGACATGTCGAGAGCTTGCTGCGAGCCGCTCGTTATTATGATCTGATCAGAGCGAAATGCGGTACCGAAGTTTCTGTTCATCCGTTGTGCGATCTGCTCTCTTAGCGGTGCATAACCGCTTGTCGAGCTATAGCTCAGTGCACCGCTCGCATCATTTTCGAGGACCTGATAAAAAGAATTTTTGATTTCTTCGATCGGATAGCTGTCCGAGGAAGGAAATCCTCCGGAAAAGGAAATGATGCCTTTCGTGTCCGAAAGTTCCATAAGAGACAACAGCTCTTTGTCCTTCATCCGTTCCATTCTGCTTGCAAATTTCATTTTTGCCTCTTTCCCTGACCGGAAACCTTTTTGAGGGCTTTCGCTTATTCTATATTCCAACTGTTCAAATAATCATTTTGTTCTGAAGTCAACACATCGATCGCAACACCCCATGCGGAAAGCATTCTTCTCGCAACGATATCATCGATCTCTTCCGATACGTCGATGACTTTTTTCTCCAGTTTGCCTTTGTTGTTTTTTATATACAATGCAGACAGGCATTGAACGGCAAAGCTCATATCCATGATTTCCGCCGGGTGTCCGTCAGCCGCGGCGATGTTCACCAAACGTCCTTCTGCAATGACACAGATCCATTTCCCATTGGGAAGCTTATAGCCTCCCAGATTTTTTCTGAGTTCTTTTTTCTCTGAAGCGGCGGCTTCGAGTCCCGGCATATCGACTTCTACATTGAAATGTCCGGCGTTGCATAAAATTGCGCCTTCCTTCATTGTCAGCATATGCTGGACTGTAATGACCTTTTTGTTCCCGGTCGCACAAACGAAGATATCGCCGCGAGGTGCCGCCTTTTCCATTGTCATTACTTCAAAACCGTCCATGACTGCTTCAATGGCCGCAACAGGATCGATCTCTGTGACCGTGACGCGCGCGCCTAAAGCTTTTGCTCTCATCGCAATGCCCTTGCCGCACCAGCCATAGCCTCCGACAACAACACTCTTTCCTGCAATGATCAGATTCGTATTTCGCATGATGCTGTCCCAGGTAGATTGCCCTGTTCCATAGCGATTATCAAAGAAGTGTTTACATTTTGCATCGTTGACGGCGACCATCGGGAATTGCAGAACACCTTCACGCTCCATCGCCTTGAGTCTTAAGATCCCTGTAGTCGTTTCCTCACAGCCTCCCCAGACATTTACGGCCAGGTCCTTACGTTGCGTGTGCAGAAGGCTCACAAGATCTCCTCCGTCGTCGATGATGATATTCGGTTTTTGTTCCAGGACCATTTCAATATGCTTTTTATATTCGTCCTCTGTTGCCTGATGATAGGCATAAACGTGCATTCCCTCTGCTGCAAGCGCTGCTGCAACATCGTCCTGCGTCGAAAGAACATTGCTTCCGGTGACGGACATTTTTACGCCGGCCGAAGCCGACCATTCCCCACGATACGGAGTCTTCGCTTGCATT
>CAZKCB010000123.1:0-6407 GCA_964550965.1 uncultured Oscillospiraceae bacterium | reverse complement strand
GGCGTCTCAAAGGGGATGTTTCGGCCCTTGAACAGTTGGAAATCTACAAGCTGTTTATGGAACATTATGTGGAACACAATTGTTCGATCACGATCCATGTCAGAGACAATGAGTGGGAGTCAGTTGAGCAATGGGTATGGGACAATTGGGACGATACTTTGGCTCTGTCATTCCTTTCCTATGAAGACAACTTTTATGAGCTCCTGCCGTTTGAGGAAATCGATAAAGGGGAATATGATAGACGAGTAGCGGAAATGAAACCGTTTATTCCTTCCCTTATTTCAAAATATGAAAAAGAAGAAGTTGACTATGATATTGGAAACGAAGGATGTGAGAATGGAGTATGCCCAATTCGGTAATCATAACGATCAGCAGGCAGCCGGGTTGCGGAGGGCTTGAAATAGGCCAGCGTTTAGCGCGAAGACTCTCCGCAGTCTATGTCGATAAAAAGACAGTATCAAAAGCAGCAGAAGCCTATGAGGCAGCTCTTGATTCGAAAGAGGATGCTAAGCTCAAAAGCCACTTTTGGGAGATCCTTGGGAAAACACCGATCCTCCAGGACTTTGAGTCGTACATCCCTGAAATGAGAAGCATTGTAAGTGATTCTATGGTGCATGAAAATGAAGAAGAGATCCTAAAACAGCTCATCGGAGACGATTCTGCTGTTGTGGTCGGAAGGGGCGGGTTTCATCGCCTGCGAGACAGAGAAAATGCAGTGCATATTTTTCTCTCGGGTGATCGGGATTATCGCCTTCAAAACTATTCCAGAATATTTCATTTTGCAGAAGGGGATGCCGATGCCTTGCTGACTGAGACAGATGAAGCGACGGAACGTTATATCCATAAGGTGACCGGCAAGGATATGTTTGATGCAAGAAACTTCGATCTTGTCATCAATGTAAGCAAGCTTGATTTTAACTGTGTTGTCGAAATCATCCTGGATTACATCCATTATCGCTTTGAACACTGAGTGAGCAAAAGCCTCCGTATTTACGGTTTAACACCGCAAATACGGAGGCTTTTTTATTGTTTTTCGTTCTTATAGATTAGGGGTTTTGTGCCGAACTGCTTTGCATTTTACAAATTTTCCGGCACCCTTTGTTCCCACAAATTCGCCGTCTTTGTAAACCAGATTTCCTCTGCTGTAGGTCGCAACAGGATATCCTTTGACCTTAAGACCTTCCCAGATAGTATGGTCAACATCGGAGTGCATGTTTTTTACGCTGACGGTGACTTCCTTTTTCGGGTCGTATAAAATGATATCGGCATCTGCGCCCGGTACCAGCATGCCTTTTTGAGGAGCACAGCCAAAGAGCTTGGCAGGGTTCGTGCAGCAAAGCTCAACGGCCTTGTTGAAGGTGATGCGACCCTTGTTTGCTTCGGAAAGCATATAGGGAAACATGTTTTCAACACGGGCACAGCGTTTGGGTATTTTTGTAAAGTCGTCCTTGCCCCAATCTTTTTCATAGGATTGGAACGGGCAGTGGTCAGTAGCGATCGTCGTGATATCACCACGCTTGATGCCTTCCCAAAGAGCATCCTGGCTCGGCTTGCCCTTCATCGGCGGCGAACAGACGAAATTACGCGCATCTTCTCTTTTGTAGATTTCATTTGTGAAATGCAGATACTGGGGGCAGGTCTCGGCAAAGATCGGATAGCCTTCGTCGCGGGCTTTTGTGACAGCTTCCATGCCCTGCGCATTTGCAAGATGGACAATGTACATCGGAGCCTTCAAACTCTTTGCCCACTGAATGGCTCTGATATCGGCTTCTCCTTCGACAAATTCCGGTCTGCTTGCATAATGGTACCAGGCAGATGTTTTTCCTTCTGCCTTGAATTCCGCAATCAGGGTATTGATGATTTCTTTGTTTTCAGCATGAACGCCGATCAAAGCACCGACTTCTTTTGCCTTGCGAAGAACCTGGTAAAACAGACCGTCAGATACTCCAAAATCATAGACCATAAACACCTTGAAACTCGAAACTCCGTACTTTACAGATTCCTCCATCGAGTTGATGATGTCGC
This sequence comes from uncultured Oscillospiraceae bacterium, assembly GCA_964550965.1. GTDB lineage: Bacteria > Bacillota > Clostridia > Peptostreptococcales > Anaerovoracaceae > STD2-154. Next base: position 4,382 of record CAZKCB010000123.1, on the reverse strand, counting down.
CCGAAAGATCCTTTACACCTGTATGGAAAGCATAATCGACTACAGCCTGAGGTGCACAGATAGCAGCTCTTCTTTTTACGGCATCGACCAAATTTTCACCGAAATCCTGGAGAACAAAGTCAAATACCGTTGTTGTACCTCCACAGGCCGCTGCTCTCGTTCCGGCCTCATAGTCGTCAGACGAAATCGTTCCGCCGAATGGCATCGCAAGGTGAGTATGGCCATCGACCGCTCCGGGAAGAACCAAAAGTCCTTTCGCATCAACGATTTTGTAAGCCTTGCATTTTTCCAAATCGATATTTTGTGCAATCACCTTGATTTTCCCGCCCTTGACGGCAATGTCACCTTTGAAGGTGGATTCCGCAGTAACGATAGTACCGTTCTTGATGATCAAATCCATTCGTTTTACCTCCAATCATAGTTAGATCAAAGATTGTTTATGTAAGACAAAACATTTATGCTTTCTGTGTCATTGCTGCTTCTTCTTCGTTAGAAATAGCAGAAATATGCTTTTTCGGCATGATCAGGACATAAACTGCAAAGCCGATCCCGAAACCGATAAAGTAACCGTTTGCGGCGACCCACTTGAGAGAGTCTACGCCAAGGCTTCCAAGTGTCGGAAGAATGAATCCGCAGACCCATGCCAAAACAGCTCTCCAGTTCCAACCGGAGCTGTACCAGTATCTGCCGTTTGAACCTTGGAAAAGAGCCATAACATCGATATTTTTCTTTTTTACGATATAGTAGTCAGCAATAAAGATCGCAGCTACAGGCGCCAGAATACCACCATAAGTATTCAGCCAGCCAAAGATATAATTGCCGGCGCTGAAGATCCACCAGGGGCGGTAGAAGATGGACAGAACGACGGTAATGATGATACCTGCTCTGTAGGAGATCCGACCCGGAGAAAGGTTCGAAAATCCGTTTGCAGGAGCTACGACGTTTGCTGCGACATTGGTAGTCAGCGTTGCCATGATAACACCGATACTTACGAGGATAACAATCAAAGCATTATCTATCTTTTCGAGAACTGCAGTCGGATCAAAGATCGCTTCGCCATAAACCAGCTTTGTAGCCTGAGCAAAATAAGCTCCGATAAAGGCACAAGCGGCCATCATCGGAGGCATGCCGTAAAGCTGTCCTCTGAATTGAGCCTTTTGGGATTTTGCGTATCTTGAAAAATCAGGGATATTCAAAGCCATTGTTGCCCAGAAGGCAATATTGGCTGTAAGTCCTCCCATAAATACATAGAGGAACCCGCCTTTTGAACCAACGAGGGCAAGGTCTGTACTCGACTGTGTGATGTCGCCGACCGAAAAACCGGCAGCATGTGCGAGCATGGTCGCCCAGACAAGGAGCATAAAGGAGAGGACAATCAGAACAGGTGCGCCGATCGCTTCAAGCCATTTGATACCTTCGGATTTGAAGGCGATCGCGGCGGATAAAATCAGGAAAAGTCCAAACCCGATGTACTGGGCAGAAGGCATTGCGCTGAAAGAGGGAGCAACTGCACCGACCATCGACACGATTGCCGCGCCGCCGATCCAGGACTGCACTGCACACCAGCCGCAGGCGATCAGGGCTCTTGAAATGGAAGGAATATGAGCTCCGACAACACCGAATGTCATTCTGGCAAACACCGGAAAAGGAATGCCGTATTTGGTGCCTGCATGAGAGTTCATCTGGATAGGAATCAGAATGATCAGGTTCCCTAAGGCTACATTTATAACTGCGAGCCAGGGAGAAAGGCCGAGAGCTACCAAAGAGGAAGCCATCGTAAAAGAAGGAATGCAGATCGACAATCCGATCCAAAGAGAGGCGATATGATAGGTAGTCCAACTTCGTTGCGTGATATTTGTGGGGGCGAGATCAACATTGTAATACTTGGAACCAGCTAACTCGGCACGAGCCGAATCGGTCAATTCATACAAACCGGCGGTCTCTTTCTGTGTGAGTTTCGACATTTTAACACCTCCAATAAATAATTAGCGATTATTACAAATCCATTATATACCATAACATACAAAAGGGGTAGTTTTTTTTCAAAATTTAAAATATTCAAACGAATTGCTAAAACCATTGTTTTTTCAACGAAAATAATGAAAAATGCAAAAAGAAAACCGGCACATTTTGAAAATGTAACCGGTTTTGTTTCATGAATGTGAGGAGATTATGAAACTGGTTTAGTTGTCCTCGCTTTTCGCAATTTCCTGTGTGTCACTCTCTTTTTGCCACTGTTCTTCGAGAGTTCGGATCTCTTGGAGGCGGGCTTCTTTTTTCAGGACGCGTTTTTGTTTGCCGTCATCTGTCATGGCATAAAGGACAGGAATCAGGACCAAGGTAATTATCGTCGAGCCTATGAGTCCTCCTATGATCGATACGCCGAGAGGGGAGAGCATTTCGCCGCCATCACCTAAGCCCAGAGAAAGAGGGATCATTCCGAAACAGGTGGCTAAAGATGTCATGAGGATAGGTCGAAGCCTGTATTTACCTGCCATAATGATTGCTTCATCCCGATCCATCTGATCCTTATTTGTTCGTATGAACTCAACCAGAAGAATCGAATTTTTTACCACTATCCCGACCAGCATGATCAGGCCGAGGAAGGAGGTGACGGATAAAGTCTTCCCTGTCAGGAAGAGGGCCAGGAAGGCTCCCGACATAGCAAAGGGAATGGCGATCATGATGATCAGCGGCTGCGTCAGAGACTCAAACTGCGATGCCAAAACCATATAGACCAGGAGGATCGCTACGAGCAGTGCAAGGAAGAGATCTCCAAATGCGTCGATCATCTGTTTGTACATGCCGGCATCTTCATAGCTGTAGCCATCCGGGAAGTTGTACGCATCAACGAGAGCGAATACTTTGTCGGAGACAGCGGCCAAATCCGAATCATCGGTGTTGATGTTGATGCTCACATATCTTTCCTGGTCGGCTCTGTCTATTCTGGACGGAGAATTGTCAAAGGTAAGATTTGCGATCTGCCCAACAGGAACGGTTCCACCGCTTGCTGTTGTAATCAATATCTGCTGCATATTGTCGATCGATTTTTGATAGGTGTCAGAAAGCGAAAGATTGACATTGATTTCATCGCCATCGACTTTCAGTTTGGTTGCCGTTGAGCCGCTTAATGCCGTTTCGAGATCGTTTGCAAGCTGATAAGCGGTGATCCCGTAAAAGGCAGCCGTGCTGCGGTTAAGTGCGACTTCCACTTCGGGGTTTCCTTCCACGATACTCGTCTCTGATTTGGAAACGCCGGGAATACTAAGAACCTGCTGACCTAAATCTTCTGCGATCATCCGAAGTTGATCGAGTTCCGGTCCTTTTATTGTAAGCGTTATATCGGCATCACCCATCATGCTTGTCATAGAAGAAGACTCAACAAGAGAGATTTCTGCGCCGCTTACATTGGCAAATTCCTTTTCAACATCGCGCATAACATCTGAGATGCTTCGGTCTCTTTCATTTTTTGGAACAAGCGTAACGCTCAGTGATGAAGTCTCTCCCCCTACAAATATCGAGGTTGCGCCAATATTGGCGGTACAGTGCTTCAACTCGGGAATCGTCATGATGTAGTCTTCGAGCCCTGTCATGAGTTCGGCCTTCTTTTCTAAGGAGGTTCCGTAAGGTGTATCCACATTGACGGTAAACATGGCCTCATCGGAGGATGGCATAAATTCCATACCTACGATCGCAATCAAAGTCGAGGAGATCACGAGGATGATAAGGCAGATCGCGATCACTTTTTTTCGGTTTTTCAGAGCACGGACAATAACCGTTTCATAGTAAGCGCTGAGCCAGTCATAAGCTTTTGTAAAGTAGGGGATCAGTTTGTACTTATAATGATGCTTTCCGATCCTGAGATAATCAAGAGAAGCTCCATGGTCAAGGATCCTCGAACTGAGCATTGGCACAACAGAAAGAGAAACGATGAGCGAAGCCATCAGTGAAATGATCAGAGTCCAGCAGAAGTCGCCAAAGAGCATTCCTGCGATCCCTCCGGAAAGAGCGATCGGCAAATATACGACAACACTTGTCAGTGTAGAAGCCGTAACGGCCAGAACGATCTGTTTGCTGCCTATGATCGCCGCTTCAGAAGAAGATGTGATATCTTTATTTCGGCTTACCCTGAAAATATTTTCAAGGACAACAATAGAATCGTCCACCAGCATACCGACGGCGAGAGTCAAAGCGCATAGAGTAATCAAATTCAGCGTCATGCCCGTAAGGTTCATCAAGGCAAAGGTAGCCAAAATTGAAGTCGGGATCGACAGGGCTATGATCATAGTTGAGCTCATGCTGCGAAGGAAAAGGAAGATGATCAGAATAGCGAGGATCGCTCCGTCTAAACCTGATTTCGCGACCGATGCAACAGAGCTCCT